>DPKF01000186.1 GCA_003542655.1 Holosporales bacterium | reverse complement strand
GTTTTCCAATCCAAGGAATCAATTTTTTTTCAACATAAAAATTTCCATGGCGCTTTAAGGTTAAGCCATCTTCAATATTAAATGTTAAAATATCGACCAAATTACCTTGTTTATATTTTTGCAACACTTGACCACGGCCACGGCTTTGTTCAGGCATTTGATCAATTGGAAAAATGAGAATTTTCCTATTTTCACCAAGTGTTGCCACATGATCGCCCGTTACCACTTGTGCAAAAGCGACAGCCTCTTTATCGGCAACTGTAAAAACTTGCTTACCATTTTTCGTACTTGAAAATAATTCTGTTGCACTGACAATAAAACCACGATTTGTATTATTGGCAAGTAGCAGCTTTATCTGGCTTTTTGGGTCAACAGCAAAACATTCCAAAATATCATCTTTGGGATCAAGATCAATCATCATACGAAGAGGGTCCCCTGCCCCACCTGTTTGACCACCTCTAACTTTTGGCAATTTATTCATATCTAACGTAAAACACTTACCGTTAGTTGCCACAAGCAAAAGCTTTTCCGTGGTACATGTATTAATCACAATGCGTTCTTCATCGCCATCTTTATAACGAATATCTGTTGCATTATGCCCTTTAATGGTTCTAATCCAATTTTTTGCTGATAAAACAAGGGTTAAATCTTCTTTTTCAATTATTTCTTCAAAGGCTGCAATCTCTACGTGAGGGGCTTCTGCAAAAGTTGTACGACGTTTACCTGTTATTGATTCTAAACTATACATTTTTTGAATATTTTTAAGATCGGCTTTAATATTTTTCCACTGAATTTTTTCATCTGCTAAAAGTAAATTCAGCTGTTCAAGTTCTTCTGATAAATTTTTATGCTCTGTTCTTATTTCAATTTCTTGCAATTTACGAAGGGCACGAAGACGCATATTAAGAATGGCTTCAACTTGTACTTCAGATAAAAGAAATTTATCCATCATAATCTGCTTAGGCTCATCTTCTTCACGAATAATGCGAATAACCTCGTCAATGTTTAAATAAGCTATTAAATAGCCGTCTAAAAGTTCAAGACGCGTTACAATTTGACCTTGCCTATATTGTGTTCTTCTTTTTAAAATAACTTGTCTATGCTTTAAAAAGGATTCTAAAATTTCTTTTAAGGACATCACCTTAGGCACATTATGTTCGTTTAAAACATTTAAGTTCATCGCAAAACGCACTTCAAGATCGGTTACTTTAAACAAACTTTCCATTAACACAACTGGATCAATATTTTTAGATTTCGGTTCTAACACAACACGAATATCATCAGAGGATTCATCCATTACATCACCAAGTAATGGTAACCGCTTATCTAATAACAAGTCAGCGATACGTTCTATTAATTTAGATTTTTCAACCATATAAGGAATTTCAGTTATAATAATTTTATAACTGCCGCCTTTGATTGGTAGCACTTCATAACGTGATCTTAACCTTATACTACCATTACCGGTCTCATATGCTTTTTGAATAGAGTCCGCTTTTTCAACAATAATACCACCAGTCGGGAAATCTGGCCCTGGTATAATTTGCAAAAGTTCTTCAATAGTTGAACCTGGTTTATCTATTAATTTAATACTTGCTAAGCAAAGTTCATCTAAATTATGGGGGGGAATATTTGTTGCCATACCAACAGCAATACCCGTTGATCCATTCGCTAAAATATTTGGAATACGTGCTGGCAGAACAAGAGGCTCTGAATCTTGTTCATCATACGTGTCTTTAAAATCAACCGCATTTTCACTTAAACCATCAAGCATTAAAATAGCCGTGCTGGTAAGGCGTGACTCTGTATAACGCATCGCTGCAGCGTTATCGCCGTCAATATTACCAAAGTTACCTTGACCTTCAATTAAAGGATACCTTAATGAAAAATCTTGCGCCAAACGCACAAGCGCCCCGTAAATAGCACCGTCACCATGTGGATGAAATTTACCCATCACATCACCAACAACACGCGCACATTTTTTAAAAGGCATATTGGGATTTAACCGTAATTGTTGCATCGCATAAATCAGCCGACGGTGCACAGGTTTTAATCCATCTCGAACATCTGGAAGCGAACGTGACATAATAGTAGAGAGGGCATAGGCAAGATAACGATCCCCCAATGCTTTTTCAAAAGTAACGGATTCTATTGATTTTATCTGATTATTTGCCATAGTATTTAATTAAAAGCTTCCAACATTTGTTCACGTATCATGGGCATTTTTGCAGATGCCCTTACTTGTTTTATAACATATTCTGACAAGAAGAATCCCGTTATTTTTAGCATTTCGCGGATTCTTTTCCGCTGCTCTTCTTCATCAATCATTATTGCCGCATCAAAAATACCCCAAGGGTAAGTAAACAACTTACCTTTATGAGGGTTACCACAAGTATAACAAGCACCACGACCAGACTTTGGAGATAAATAGACAAGGTCGCATACTTTTTCACATAAAGCACATTTTGATAAATCAAAACCAAACCCCATCTGATGAATTAATAAATGTTCAAAACGCACATAGCTAAAAAGTGGATTAGCTAAGGTATGCAAAGAAGAAAATATTTCTTTCACATATTCATAAATTACTAAATAAGCGTGACGCTCTGGCAACAACATATCAAGAAGAGTTGTCACTGTCTTAAGAAGCAAAATACGATTACCCTGAGTCATGATACGTGCAATTGGTGTATCGTTTACTTCTATTGTATAAGTACCCAAATGCTCACTTAAGCGTGCTTTCCAAATAGCATGCACATGATTACCCGGTTCAATTGACCCTGTTCGTTTTGTTAAGCGCACCACCCCTTTATGTAAACCATTCTCTTTCGTTAAAAGCGATAACACCATTGATTTATCTGCAAGCGATTTTGCAGACAGAATGATGCCTTCATCTGTCCAGTTCATAAGGCACCTTTTTTTCTATCATTATTCATCATTTTTTAACACTTTTTTATTATTCTAAAAATAGAGCAATAAAAGCTTTAGAGAATCTCACCTGGTGGGGAAGGATTAAGTGCGATCCTTTGGCGACAGTTAT
>DPKF01000068.1:10837-14449 GCA_003542655.1 Holosporales bacterium | reverse complement strand
CAGAAAATCACTACGTCAAAAATAGCAACTCAAAACAGTGTTTCGGACAAATCAGCTTTAACCATTAACAATAACTTTTTAATCCAGAATTAGGGTTTAAAAACCCGGCACTATCTAGAGAGCGCGTCTTGAATGAAAACGTTATCGGGATACTTAAAAGATTTAAAATCATTTCCGATAGATATAGAAATAGGCGCAAACGATTTGGGCTACGATTTAATTTAATTACAGCTAAATAATAATAGTATATCTCATTTTATTAGCAGTTGGCTATAAACCGCAACGAAAATGGTACGTTAAGGGGAACTCTATCAATACGTATTATTAACCGAATGCCATTGCCTCCCCTACAAGGATCTACTTCACACGATTTTCATAATCAACGAAACATAAAAAAGCATGTTATAATTCTATAACATGCTTTTTATAAATCACATCTATAAAAGTTTAGATAGCCGCTTGTTCTTTTTTAGTTTGTTCTAAAAAATCTACATCTTTTTTATGTGCTAACTGTTTGTATTTCGTCAACGTGCTGCCCGTACCTGCTGGTATTAAACGACCAACGATAACATTTTCTTTTAATCCAGCCAAATTATCAACCTTACCTGCAACAGCAGCTTCTGTTAATACACGTGTTGTTTCTTGGAATGATGCAGCAGAAATAAATGATTTAGTATGCAACGATGCTTTTGTAATACCTTGCAAAACAGTCATATATTTTGCGGGTCTTTTACCAGCGGCTTCAGCCTTAACATTAGCACGCTCTACAGTCGCACGATCCATATGTTCACCAACAATCAGTGACGTGTCTCCAGAATCCAATATTTCAGCTTTTTGTAACATTTGACGCACAATAACTTCGATATGCTTATCGTTAATTGGCACACCTTGCAAACGATAAACCTGTTGAATTTCATTCACTAAGTACGCTGCTAATGCTTCAACACCATTGATACGTAAAATATCATGGGGTACTGAATTTCCATCAACCAACATATCTCCCTGTTTTACATAGTCACCTTCATGAACTAAAATATGACGTCCTTTTGGAACAAGATATTCGATTGGTTCCTTATCCTTATCATCAGATACAAGATTAATACGACGTTTTGCCTTATAGTCTTTACCAAACTCAATACGACCATCAAACTCTGCAATGATAGAGGCATCTTTTGGATGACGCGCTTCAAATAATTCTGAAACACGCGGCAAACCACCCGTAATATCGCGCGATTTAGTCGTTTCACGCGGAACACGAGCAACGATATCACCAGCTTTAACCGTTGCATTATTCTCAACGGCAACAATAGCATCCACTGCCAAAAAGTGTCGTGCTTCTACGCCATTTTTTAAGATAATGGGGTTACCATCAGCATCACGCAAACTTAACATTGGATGCAAGTCTTGTGAACGTGCTTGTTGGTTCCAATCCATAACAACATGACTTGTCATGCCAGTGGTTTCATCAGAAACCTCTCGCATAGACTGCCCTTCAATCATATCAACATAATGGACTATACCGTCAGTTTCTGCAATCAAAGGAATGGTGTATGGATCCCACTCTGCAAGACGTTTTCCAGGAACAACTTTTGCACCTTTTTTAACAAGTAAACGTGAACCATACTGAACACGAAGTGCTGCACGTTCGCGCTTATTCTCATCTATAATCAAAATCTCACAGTTACGAGAAAGAACAATCTGAACACCATCACTGTTTGTCACAATATTGGCATTTCTAAAGCTAATTTCACCAGTATGAGAACAATCAAGCGTAGACTTCTCAGAACCATGCTGTGCTGCTCCACCAATGTGGAACGTACGCATTGTTAACTGTGTTCCAGGCTCACCAATCGACTGTGCCGCAACAACACCAACAGCCTCTCCCATGGTTACTTTCGCTCCACGTGATAGGTCACGACCATAACAATATGTACATATGCCAGCTTCTGTATTACATGTCAAAACAGATCTAATCTTAACTTCATCAATCCCTGCTTTTTCAATGATATCTAAGTGAGACTCATCCATCAGTGTGCCTTTTTTAATGAGCACTTTATCTGATGCAGGATCAAGAATATCTTCTGCAGAAGCACGACCAACAATTCGATCAGCAAGAGATACAATCACATTAGCACCTTCAACAACAGCGCGCATTGAAATACCTTTTGTTGTGCCGCAATCTTCTTCTGTAATAATACAGTCTTGCGCCACATCAACTAGTCGACGTGTTAAGTAACCAGAGTTTGCTGTTTTCAAGGCAACGTCTGTTAGCCCTTTACGACAACCGTTAGTTGAAATGAAATATTCAAGAACATTCAACCCTTCTTTAAAGTTGGCAATAATAGGCGTTTCGATAATATCACCTGATGATTTTGTCATCAAACCACGCATACCGGCCAGCTGCTTCATCTGCGCAACAGAACCACGTGCTTTAGAGTGCGTCATCATATAGACTGAGTTTGGCGTTTCACCTGGTTTTGCTGAAGACATTTCTTCCATCATGGAGTCTGCAACTTTGTCTGTACAACGTGCCCAAGCATCAACAACTTTGTTATATTTCTCACCTTGTGTAATTAAACCATCCAAGTATTGTTGTTCAAACTCAGATACCATTGTTTTCGTATCTTTTATCAGTTGAACTTTTTCTTTTGGAACATAAAGATCATCCTTACCAAAAGAAATACCTGCATTTGTCATCTGCGTAAAACCAAGTGCCATCATACGATCAACGAAGATAACAGTATCTTTTTGTCCACAGTAACGATACACCTCATGGACAAGATCATTAATTTCTGGCGTACCCATTAGTTTATTAACAAGATCGAAAGATAATTGATGTTGTTTTGGTAACAATTCAAACATCATGACGCGACCTGGAGTTGTCTCAAAACGCTTATATGTTGTCGTACCATCTTCATGAACAACTGGAATACGAGCTTGTATTTTAGAATGTAATGCAACCGTACCTTCAAATAATGCCGATTCAATTTCATACAAACTAGAAAATATTGCCCCCTCACCTTTTAGACCATCAAGCATAAACGACATATAATAAAGACCAAGAACGATATCTTTTGATGGAACGATAATAGGTTTACCATCAGATGGTTTTAAAATATTATTTGTTGACATCATCAAAACACGGGCTTCAATTTGTGCCTCTAGCGATAAAGGAACGTGAACCGCCATTTGGTCACCGTCAAAGTCGGCGTTAAAGGCTGTACAAACAAGTGGATGCAGCTGAATTGCCTTACCTTCAATCAATTGTGGTTCAAAAGCTTGGATTCCTAAACGGTGTAAAGTTGGCGCACGGTTTAATAAAATAGGATGTTCGCGAATAACTTCTTCTAAGATATCCCATACTTCTGGACGTTCTTTTTCAACCATACGCTTTGCAGCTTTTAAGGTGCTTGCTAAACCATAGCGTTCTAAACGCGCATAGACAAATGGGCGGAACAATTCCAAAGCCATTTTTTTAGGCAAACCACATTGGTGCAGTTTAAGTTCAGGGCCAACTGTAATAACAGAACGACCCGAATAATCCACACGTTTACCAAGTAGGTTTTGACGGAAACGACCTTGCTTACCTTTTAACATTTCAGCAAGTGATTT
>DPKF01000068.1:9272-10828 GCA_003542655.1 Holosporales bacterium | reverse complement strand
GCATTTAAATCTAACAATCTTTTTAAACGATTGTTTCTATTTAAAACACGTCGGTAAAGATCGTTTAAATCAGATGTCGCAAAACGACCACCGTCAAGCGCAACCAAAGGACGAAGTTCAGGTGGAATGACAGGAATAATATCCATAATCATCCACTCTGGTCGTGTATTAGAACCCATGAGCGCTTCAACAAGTTTTAAACGCTTAATCACTTTTTTACGCTTGATTTCAGAAATATTTTCTAAAAGCTCTGCTCGTAATTCTTCACTCAACGTTTTAAGATCAATTTCTGTTAACATCTTTTTTAGTGCTTCAGCACCAATGCCAACGGTAAATGCATCTTCACCATATTGGTCTTCTGCATTCATTAATTCTTCTTCAGTTAAAACTTGATGCTTTGTAAAAGCAGTCAAACCTGGATCAAGAACAACATAGCCTTCAAAGTACAAAATCCGATCTAAATCTTTAAGCATAAGATCAAGCATTGTACCAATACGACTTGGCAATGATTTGGTAAACCAAATATGGGCAACAGGTGTGGCTAATTGAATATGCCCCATGCGTTCACGACGCACTTTACTGATTGTTACTTCAACGCCACATTTTTCACAGACAACGCCGCGAAATTTCATGCGTTTATATTTACCGCAAAGGCATTCATAGTCTTTCGTTGGCCCAAAAATACGCGCACAAAACAATCCATCACGCTCAGGTTTGTATGTTCTGTAATTTATCGTCTCCGGCTTTTTAACCTCACCAAAAGACCAAGATCTTACCTCTTCAGGGCTGGCGATAGAAATTCTAATCCCGTCAAAACCGGAAGTAGAATCTGGCTGTTGAATTCTTTGCAAATTACGTTGCATTATGTATTCCTCTTAATTAGATTTTTCAAAGGTGATATTTAATCCAAGGGACCTAAGTTCTTTTGTTAGAACATTAAATGATTCTGGAATACCTGACTCCATGGCATCATCCCCTCTGATAATAGACTCATACACCCGCATACGACCCGAAACATCATCAGATTTCACTGTTAACATTTCTTGCAACGTATAAGCTGCACCATATGCTTCAAGAGCCCAGACTTCCATTTCACCAAAACGTTGTCCACCGAACTGAGCTTTACCACCAAGTGGTTGCTGTGTCACCAAACTATATGGACCAATTGAACGCGCATGAATTTTATCATCAACCAAGTGATGAAGTTTCAGCATATAAATTTGACCAATTGTTATTTTGCGTGCGAACGGTTCACCTGTACGACCATCAATCAAGGTTACCTGTCCAGAGGTATTAAGCCCTGCATTTTCTAGCTCTTGATTAATCTCTGCTTCTGAAGCGCCGTCAAAAACCGGCGTTGCCATTGGTACACCATTTTGTAAGTTACCAGCCATTTCTAACAATTGCGATTCACTTAAAGAATCAAGATCTTTTCTATCTTCTTTTTTAGAATAAATCTCAGAAAGAACAGTTTTTACACCAGATGTATCTTTTTTTGCATTTGCACGATATTCATCTAAAGCAGCTTGAATTTTTTTACCCAATCCATGTGCTGC
>DPKF01000068.1:0-9202 GCA_003542655.1 Holosporales bacterium | reverse complement strand
AACACCCGGGGCTAATTCATCACCACGGCGCAACTTTTCAACACGATTTTCAAAATTCTTTTGAAGACCCGAAATGGAACTATCAAGACTATCTTTCATTGCTTCAATATCAAGCATGATATTTTTGTCTTCTATTTCAAGCTTACGCCATTGTGATTCAGGAATTGTATCAAGCAGTGCAAGATCAATTTTCTTACCTTTATCAATCCCCTTAACGCCACCCACAAATTTTTGACCAAACAACTTTTCTTGCAAACGTTGATGAAAACTACGCTCTAAAATAGTGCGTTCATCATCTCTGTCTTTTGCAAGCCTATCAATTTCTTGACGCTCTAATGCAATTGTACGTTCATCTTTTTCAATACCACGACGAGAGAACGTGCGAACTTCAACAACCGTTCCCGATACCCCTGGCGGCACGCGCAAAGATGAATCTTTAACATCAGATGCTTTTTCACCAAAAATAGCACGAAGCAGTTTTTCTTCTGGTGTAACAGGCGCTTCACCTTTTGGCGTTACCTTACCAACCAGAATATCACCCGGTTCAACGTCAGCCCCAACATATACGATACCTGCTTCATCTAAATTACGAAGTGCTTCATCGCTTGAGTTTGGAATATCACGCGTAATTTCTTCATTTCCAAGCTTTGTATCGCGTGACATAACTTCAAATTCTTCTAAATGAATCGACGTGAACACATCATCACGACCAATACGTTCGGAAATCACAATAGAATCTTCGAAGTTATAACCTTGCCAAGACATAAACCCAACAAGTACGTTACGACCAAGTGCTAATTCACCCATATCCGTTGCCGGACCATCAGCAATAATATCACCCGCTTTAACAATGTCACCCTTTTTAACAAGTGGCTTTTGGTTAATACATGTGCTCATATTAGAACGCTGGAATTTCATCATGTTATAAATATCAACACCTGATGAATTGCCAACTTGTTCATCATCATTTACATGAATAACAACACGTTGTCCGTCAACCTGATCAATAATACCACCGCGTTTTGCAACAACAGATGCACCAGAATCTCTACCAACAATTTCTTCCATACCGGTACCAACCAGCGGTGCAACAGCACGTAAAAGCGGAACAGCCTGACGTTGCATGTTTGAACCCATTAAAGCACGGTTTGCGTCATCATTTTCTAGAAAAGGAATAAGAGATGCACCAACAGAAACCATCTGTTTTGGCGAAACATCAATATAGTCAACTTCGTTTTTGTGGAACATACCGATTTCACCACTATGACGACAGATAACAAAATCATCAATGATTTTACCATCCTTATCTTGTGGCATTGTTGCCTGCGCAACTGTATGACGGCCTTCTTCCATTGCGTTCATATACACAACGTCGTCCTGCACGATACCATCTTTAACTTTTCTATATGGACCTTCAATAAAACCGTACTGGTTAACTTTTGCAAAGGTTGCAAGAGAGTTAATCAAACCAATATTTGGGCCTTCCGGTGTTTCAATTGGACAAATACGACTATAATGCGTTGGATGCACGTCACGAACTTCAAAGCTTGCACGGTCTCTGGATAATCCACCAGGGCCAAGCGCTGATAAACGACGCTTGTGCGTAATTTCAGACAATGGGTTCGTTTGATCCATAAACTGAGACAATTGTGATGATGCAAAAAACTCACGTACAGCGGCCGCTGCAGGTTTTGCATTCACCAAATCATTTGGCAGAATTGTATCTGATTCTAAAGAACCCATACGTTCACGAATGGTGCGTTCCATACGAACAACACCCATGCGGAATTGGTTCTCAATAAGTTCACCAACAGAACGAACACGTCTATTTCCAAGGTTATCAATATCATCCACATCACCACGACCATCTTTCAAGTCAAATAATGTTTTGATAATTTCAACAATATCTTTTCGCTCTAAAACACGAACGCTATCAGGTGTATCTAACCCAAGACGTGAATTAATTTTTACACGACCAACAGCAGACAAATCATAACGCTCTGGGTCAAAGAATAGTGATTCAAAAAGCTGCACGCCCCCTTCAATGGTTGGTGGTTCACCAGGGCGAAGGGCACGATAAATTTCAATAAAGGCATCTTCATGATTGACACATTTATCAGCTTCTAATGTGTTTAATAAATAGGGTCCTACATTGATATAGTCAATAAACAGAACATCAATTTTTTTCAAATTTAATGACTCAAGCTTCTTTAAGCTTTCTTCGGTAATAATTTGCCCTGCTTCAAGAAAAATTTCACCTGTTTTTTCATCAATATGATCATTCGCTATATGCTGACTGTATAAAACGTCTGTCGTAACCAGAACTTCTTTAACGCCCTCTTCTTCAAGCTTTTTAATTTGGCGTGGTGTAATTTTGGTATCTGCCTTAATAAGCGGCTCGCCTGTTTGCACATCACACAAATCATAGGATAATTTTATACCCTTTAAACGCGAAGGAACCAAAGGTGTTGTCCACCCATTTTTAGTTTTTGTATACGTAACTTTTTCATAAAAAGTATTGAGTAAATCTTCAACCGAAACAAACTTATTACCGGTAAACTCTTCTTCAGAAGCTTTTGGATTTTTCTCTTTAAAATCAACAAATTCTTGTGATGGCAAGCAAAGCAAAAATGTTGAAAGTGGTAATTTTTTACGACGATCAACACGAACATATACAAGATCTTTTGGATCAAATTCAAAATCAAGCCAAGCACCGCGATAAGGAACGATGCGAACAGCATGTAAAATTTTACCAGATGAATGTGTTTTACCTTTATCATGATCAAAGAAAACACCAGGACTTCTGTGCATTTGTGAAACAACAACACGTTCCACACCATTAATAACAAACGTACCACGATCCGTCATTAAGGGAATATCACCCAAATATACTTCTTGTTCTTTTATATCTCTGATAGAACGTGCACCTGTATCTTCGTCCACATCCCAAACAATTAGGCGAAAAATGACACGTAAAGATGCTGAATATGTTAATCCGCGCTTTCGGCACTCTGTTTCATCACACTTTGGCTCATCAAAATCATACTTAAAATATTCAAGCTGAGTCTTGCCGGCAAAATCGCACACAGGAAATATAGATGAAAATACCGCGTGTATGCCGGCATCAAGCCTTTCTGCATACGGTGTATTTAATTGTAAAAAACTATCGAATGATTGCTTTTGCAAATCAATCAAGTTTGGCATTTGTGCTACTTCACGAATTTTGCTGAAACTTTTGCGAAATCTCTTGCGACCAGTAAAGGATCGAGTCATTCAGTTTTCTCCTAACTCTTTATAGAGTTCTTATCAAAGGTACTTAAATAATATATCTAATATTGTGCATTTTTCACAAACAAACACACAACTTTCTTCTATACCATAGACATTTATTTAAAACTTTAAAAGAATAAAACGAAATGTCTACGTATTAGATGTAAAGAAACCTCCCCCAAAAAAAACATTTTTCTGAAGGAGGTAAAAAATCTAAAAGCTTACTTTAATGATGCTTTTGCACCAGCTTCTTCAATTTTCTTTACTAATGCTTCACCATCAGCTTTGCTACAACCTTCTTTTACAGCTTTTGGAGCTGCTTCAACTAGGTCTTTAGCTTCCTTTAAGCCAAGGCCTGTGATTTCGCGAACAACTTTAATTGCTCCGATTTTATTTGATCCTGCACTTTCAAGCACAACATCAAATTCAGTTTTTTCTTCTGCAGCTACGCCAGCAGCAGCAGCTGGTGCAGCAACAGCAACAGCAGCAGAAGCAGATACGCCCCATTTTTCTTCTAATAATTTTGAAAGTTCTGACGCTTCCAATACTGATAATGTTGATAGTTCTTCAACGATTTTCTCTAGTTTTGCAGACATTAAGTCTCTCCTTAGTTTTATTATTTATCTTACAGAATTAATTAAAGTTACTTAAGCAGCTGATTTTGCTTGAATAACACGCGTTACGCATGCTGCAGGCTCTTTCAAAAGTCTTGCAATCTTCGTAGCAGGTGCTTGAATCAATCCAACCAGTTTTCCTCTTAGTTCGTCCAAAGATGGCATTGTTGCTAGTGTTTGCACATCAGCAGCGTTTAAAAATTTGCCATTCATAATTGCGCCCAAAACGTGCAACTTATTATTCTTTTTAGAGAATGATACAGCAGCTTTAGCAGCAGCAATTGGATCCACAGAAAAGGCTAACGCTGTTGGGCCTGATAAATATTCAGACAAACCTTCAGCTTCAGTTCCTTTAATGGCGATTTCTGCAAGGGTGTTTTTATAAACCTTATAACTTGCTCCAGCAGCGCGCATTTCACGACGCAGGGAAGTTGCTTCAGCAACAGATAACCCAGATTGGCGGGTTACAACTACCAAAGATGATTCTTCCATACGTTGTTTAAGCTCACTTACCAGAACTTCTTTTTGATTCCGGTTCATTGTTTACTCCTTTACAGTTTACTTTAAGTTCAAAATGAACTTACTCAACAGAAGAAGCTATAAACAATAAACATTGTCTATGTGCTTACCTTCTGTCTATGCAGGCTTTTTACACTTAAGCGACGAGTCGCACCTACAGTCTTGGACACGAAGCACTTTATTACTTCGTTATCTTGTGCATCACACTGTGACACCCAAGAATTTCTTAAATCCTTAGCTGATTAAAAACTCAACACCACCACCCATCGTCGATGAAAGAGACATTTTTTTAACAAATGCACCTTTCACACCGGCTGGACGTGCTTTTTGAATTGTATCAACCAAAGCTTGAATATTTTCTTGTAAAGCCTCTGCTTTAAAACTTGCTTTACCAACACCAGCGTGGATAACACCATTCTTTTCAGTACGGTATTCAACTTGACCACCCTTAACATCCTTCACAGCTTTTGCAACGTTCACTGTGACAGTACCTGTTTTTGGATTTGGCATAATACCACGTGGACCAAGAATACGCGCTACACGACCGGCCATCCCCATCATATCAGGGGTTGCAATACACTTATCAAAGTTGATTTCGCCCTTTAAAATTTGATCAACCAAATCTTCTTCACCAACAATATCTGCCCCAGCCTCGCGTGCTTCTTCAGCCTTAGGACCCTTTGCAAATACAGCAACACGGTAAGTTTTACCTGTTCCATTTGGAAGCTGTAAAACACCACGTAAGTTTTGTTCTGCTTTTCTAGCATCAATATTTAGATTGATAGAGATCTCAACAGTTTCATCAAATTTTGCGGTTGCATTTTCTTTGATGACTTTAACGGCGTCAACTAAGGAATATTGTTTATTTTTATCAATATTAGTATTAATTTTTTTAATTCTTTTTGATACGAATGCCATTTTCTACTCCACCACTTCTAAGCCCATGGAACGCGCAGAACCAACAAGCATTTTTGCTGCGGCTTCAATATCGTTCGCGTTTAAGTCTACCATCTTCTGTTCAGCAATTTCACGAATTTGTGTCATTGTTACTTTACCTGCTCTTTCGCGACCAGGTGTTTGGCTTCCCTTTTTTAGATTAGCAGCTTTTTTTAAAAAATAGCTGTTAGGGGGTGTTTTTGTAACAAACGTAAAGGTTTTATCTGCATAACACGTAATAACCACAGGAATTGGCATTCCTGGTTCCATATTTTGTGTTTGCGCATTAAACGCTTTGCAAAATTCCATAATATTTAAACCCTTTTGACCCAAAGCAGGACCAATAGGTGGTGATGGGTTTGCTTTTCCAGCTGCAACTTGCAACTTAATAAAGCCAATTACTTTTTTAGCCATTTTATCCTCTTAATTTAAAGGTTGCGGTGCGATGCGACTAAACATCTTCCACTATTTAACATTGTACATTTTAAATGTACGCCCTCATTACACAAATTTATGATGTTTTTTCAACTTGTGTAAATTCTAGTTCAACAGGTGTTGGGCGACCGAAAATCATAACAGACACTTTTAAGCGTCCTCTGTCATGCTCAACCTCTTCAACAACACCAGAGAATGATGTAAATGGTCCATCTGTTACGCGAACACTTTCACCAACATCGAAGGTGTAAACGTGGCGCGGCGTTTCTACAGACTGTTCCACTTGCTTTAATATTCGTTTAACTTCACGCTCAGATAAAGGTGATGGCCTGCCATTAGCACCTAAGAATGATGAAACTTTAGGCACATTCTTAACCAATAACCAAGCAGCATCATTCAAAACCATTTTCGCCAAAATATAACCTGGAAAACATTGTTTTTCAACGGCTACCTTAGTACCGCGTCTAATTTCTACAACAGATTCAGAAGGAACAAGCATTTCTTCAAAATAAGAACTAATACCCTTTTTTGCCGCATACTCTTCAATCAACGCCACAGTCTTTTTCTCAAAACCAGAATGGACATTGATGACATACCAACGTGCTTTGTTTTCTTGTTCCATTTTACCCTACAACATTCAATAATTTTAAAATTTTGTGAACGCCTGTATCAACGATCATAAAAAATATGGAAGCAATCAAAGCAAGGATAAAGACAAATAAAGAAGTCATCGTTACTTCTTTTCGGGATGCCCACGTTACTTTTTTACCTTCTGCCTTTACCTCACTATAAAAACGTGAAGCTCTGACAAAAATATTTGCTTTACTCATAATTCATCCCAACATAATAATTTCAATCTCTTCATGGCAGGAGTGGAGGGAATCGAACNNTCTAGCCAATTGAGCTACACTCCTAATAAAGACTGTGCCCTATCATATAAAACACACATTATAACATTAATACACTAATTGTATTTTTTTGTAAACAAAAATATAGCCAATGTGCCTCATTTCTTTATGAAATATCCTGTTTTGTAAAGTCATATATTTTCATATTACACAGCCCTAAAATTTCTATCTAAGAAATATTAATTTGATGTAATACGCGCTCTATATTTAAGATCTATTTTTTCACCAGGCTTAATCGTAAAAACCCAGTAGCGTTTTTTTTGCCCATCTGTTTGATGCGCCACACTATCGCGCACAATCATACCGGTTTTTGCAGGAAAGTCTATGTAAACTGTCACTGTTACAGGATCGGATTTTGTATTTTTAAGGATCAGCCGATTCGCAGTTTCTGTTAGCTTTTCTGTGAATTTTTGAAATTCAGTTTGTTCATAGCTAAGTTGAATAGGCTGCTCATCACCATTTTCCAAATGCGCAGGCATTCTAAAGGACACAGGCATATTGAACGCTGTCTTATTTAAGGTTGACTGCATTAGTGGTGATTTATGCTTGCCTTCAGATTCTTGATAAAGCGTTATAGGCGCTAAGGGCAAATTTTTAAAAGTATTCATCCAACTAAGTTGCGTCTCTATTTTAGGTACAACGTCACTGTTGATCATATCTGTTAAAAAAACGCCCCCCAAACTTAAAACATATTCTTTCTTTAGGGGTATATTTGACTCCTGCAACCACATAATGCGTTGTTGTTGCATTGGAAGCAATGTAACGGGTCTTTCAATAGAAAACAAATTTTCTGCCCTTTTTTCAAAAGAAGGATTTACATCATCTATTTGTATAAAGCCACTGTTCTTATCAAAAAGCGTTAAATTTACATTTTCAAAAAGTGTATTCGTTTCATTATTAACCGTAAACCAGCAATTCAAATTAAGGCTTTTGCAATCTGACGATAAATCAGCAGTATAAATTGGCGCCCAACTTAATCCATCTGTAGTATAAGTCATGTATGACTTCATTTTTTGCTCTGTCTCAAACTGATCATTTGCATTAATTAAAATATTTTTTTGCTCTCCATTTTCACGAATACTGAAATCTAACAAATGTTTTACAGCAAGAGGCACCTGATCTAATGTAACGTGAAAAGAATCATCACGCATCTGCGTAGGAAAAGATTGCGTTACTTGTGTTACATGGCTTGATGATAGTGGGATTTGTGTCTTGAGTTCCACGACGGCACAATCTCTATAAAGCTCGATTGCACAAAAATCCTCATTACGCTCTATCTCAGCCTCCCTGGTGAGTGTTATTTTTTTCTTCTGTGACTGCGGCTTCACCTCCTGCATTGTTTTTGCTAGCGGTGTTTCTGCACTTAATAGTGATGTTAAGAGAAGAAAAAAACTAAAAATGTGGTTATTTTTCATTTTGCAAAAACTCCATAGATTGTGGTGATTTAGAATGTGCTTCAATTGGTTTAAGCGGCTCAGTTACAGTATCTGTTTTTAATGCTTTAATATCTTGAAAGCGCCGCATGACCGGAATTAGCCTATTTTCAAAGCTTGCCAATGTTTGATTATAACTGTCAACACTTTGATTTAAGTTCCTGCCAATCTTTGAAAAATATTGACTAACCGTATTAAAACGTTTGTACAGTTCTTGTCCTAAGTTAATAACTTCTTGAACACTTTCATGAATGCTTTCTTGGCGCCAACCATAGGCAACTGCACGAAGCAATGCGATAAGCGTTGTAGGCGTTGCTAAGATAACACGTTCATTAGCCCCAAATTCAATAAGAGATGGATCTTGCTCTAACGCAGCACTAAATAAAGATTCATTTGGTATGAACATCACAACAAATTCTGGTGTGTTTTTAAACTGTTCCCAATAGCTTTTTTGTGACAACTGCTTAATATGCGTCCTAACCTGCATTGCATGTTCTGCCATAAATTTCTTTCTCTCTTGATCTGTTTTTGCATCAAGTGCATTTAAATAGCCAAACAATGGCGTTTTAGCATCAACGATAATTTGCTTGTCACCTGGAAGACGTACAATCATATCTGGGCGTAAATTATTAGACGTCTCTTGTTGCACAAAATCGCACCGTTCAACCATACCAGCAAGTTCGACAACGCGCTTTAATTGAAACTCCCCCCACTGACCGCGAGTTGTTGGATTTCTTAGCGCTTTTACAAGACTAGATGTTTCATCTTTCAAATCTTTTTGTGTTTCGATTAAGCTTTTTACTTGTGCCCTAAGATCTATATAAGCAATTGTTCTTTCTTGTTCAAGCACTTTTAATTTTGCATCAACCTGACTTAATGCTAGTTGCATAGGATCAACTAAATTTTTAATAGCGGCATGCCGCTGATCCATATCATGCTTACTTTTTTCTTGCGATTGTTCGAAAGAAGTTTTCGCGATTTCCATCATAGATGCATGATTTTTAAGAAGCGTATCTTGCGTTATAGATTGAAAAGATTCTTTTATTTTGACTTCTAATCTCTCAATAAGCTCTGACTGGTTGTTAAG
>DPKF01000019.1 GCA_003542655.1 Holosporales bacterium | reverse complement strand
GCAGTTTTCCAGGATCAGATCACTACTACTGCCCCATATACAACTCATAATTCGGCTGTTGTTTTTACCCCTCGGATTGCTTCGATTGCTACCTTAAACTTAAACTCACTACTGTGGACTTTCTTCTTCATTCGATAACTCATTTGGTTTGTTCCTTTTGTTACTTTAGGTTCAAACCTCTCCTTTGCCTACTGGTACTGGTCTGATTCTTAGGGATTATTATATAATGCCTCTTTCCCTCTTAGAGCAAAAATGGGCACACTTCAGGAATTAGTACTTGCACTCATTGTTTCCTTCTTATAAGATCAAGATGACTATTATTCTTTTGGAGATTTAAAATGAGCGACGTATTAACCTTAGCAGATACTTGGTGTGTTGTCATAAATTTAGAAGATCAGTATTCCATCTGGCCCTTCAGAAAAGATATTCCTTATGGCTGGCGTGAAGAAGGCACGATAGGAACGAAGGAAGATTGTCTAGCACATATTAAGGAAATATGGGTAGATATGAGACCTCGTAGTTTAAAAGAAGCCATAGCTGCTCAGGTACAGACTGGAGTCGCGGGGGCTTAGCACTTTTGTAATCATTTCTTCTTTATGTGGCTGGGGTTTTCTCTTAAGCTCAGTAAGGAAGGTATAAGGCTCTAGGGTGTACGTTGTTTGGATCAGAGGAAGCCTATCTTGTTTCATTTAGCAGAGAAATCTTGGTAAAAGTTTTAGTGCGTGTTCAAAAAAAAGGGTGGGGGCATAAGATTTAGGAAACTTATCAATTAACAAAGGTCTAAGTAAATTGTATAAATAATAAAGATTATATCCCCTAAGCAGTGAGGCGCTGGAGAATGAACTGCCCCTGGAAAACTGTTCAAAAGACATCGTCAAGTTAACCCAGATAGTGCACAAGAAATGGTTTATAGTTAAAGTTTAGATAGAAAGGATCTAAGGCGTCGCAGCGATGGTTTATGCTTAAATCGATTAACAGATACTGCAAAGAGATTTCGAACTTTACCCATCAACGATAAGAGTCGTTGTGCACCTTTTTTTGATTTGAATTTAATCAGACATTTTTTTCTTTGCGGTGTATAGGTTGATGTGCTTTCTCAGCTCGATTATTTAATCGCTTATGGGATCGATAACCTGTCTTGGAACGCATCCGTTTGATAGGCTGCTTGTCCCTTTTAAGTTTTCCAGTGTTAAAAATTTTATTTCTTAAAGGAGAGACAAATGGATTTTTTAAATATAAATAAATATTTTCTAGAAGACGGAGATAAAAAACTTCTTGTTTTAGACGCTGAAAACGCTTCAGTAAAGTTGCCTGATTGGTATAGTATAAATCAAGAAGCTATAGAAAAGGAGATCCTTATTTATGGCGGGATTCTTTTTAGGAACTTCAATATTTACTCTGTTTCTGAATTTAATAAAGTAGCTCAAAGTATAATTCCTGATTTGTCTGATTATGTGTATAGGTCGACTCCACGTACAAAATTGGGTGCTAAAATCTATACAGCAACCGAATATCCAGCATCTCAGACGATTCCTTTACACAACGAAAATGCTTATTCTAGATTGTGGCCCTGTAAAATTCTATTTTGTAGCATACTAGTAGCGGATGAAGGCGGAGAAACCCCTGTTGCTGACAGTAGAAAAGTTTATAATCTTATAGATCCCAAGATAAGAGAGAAGTTTGAAGAAAAAGAAGTTCTATATGTAAGAAATTATAGAAATGGTGTTGACCTTCCCTGGCAGGAAGTCTTTCAAACAGAATCACGAGAAGAGGTTGAAAGATATTGCACTAAACAGAATATATCTTTCGAATGGGATTCGGATACCGCAGAACTTACAACTCGTCAAGTTGCTCAATCAACGCTTACGCATCCCCTTACTAAAGAAAAGGTTTGGTTTAATCAGGCACATCTGTTTCATATATCTGCGTTAGAAAAAGCAGCTCAGGAATCTCTTTTAAAGGAGTTTGGAGAAAAAGGATTGCCGCGTAATAGCTTTTATGGGGATGGAACACGAATAGAAGAGCAAGAATTAAACCACATCAGAGAGGTTTATGATTCGCAGAAATTAAAGTTTCGCTGGGAAAAAGGCGATGTTCTACTTCTTGACAATGTGCTTATGACCCACGGACGAAAACCATACAAGGGGGAGAGAAAAGTAGTAGTTGCTATGGGTTAGTAGCTTTCACTATATTTTCGGCGATCTGATTAAGTTGATTTACTACGAGTGCGGAAGATTCTTTTATTAAAAAAAAATGGTCTCCATCGAACATGTGAATGTTAAAGTGAGAGTTTGTATGAGTTTTCCACTCTTTCATCTTGTCGTGTGAAGCGTACGAGTCATCTATCCCACCGAATGCTGTAATGGGGCAGGAGAGAGGAACGGTCGAAAAATATTGGTAATTATCCGAAATAGTAAAATCTGCTTGTATAATAGGAATAAATAAATCAAGGAGTTCTTCAGATTCAAAGACCGCTTCTGGCAAACCATTATATTTTAAAAGCTCTTGAATAAACTCTTTTTTTGGTAAATTATATAATTTTTTATTTCCGGGGGGGAGGTGTGGAGCGCCTCGCCCTGAGACAATGAGGTGACGTAAACCCGAGTAATTATTTTTCTCTAATATTCTTGCAAATTCAAATGCAAGAGCGGCTCCCATACTGTGTCCAAATAAAACAAAAGGTTTGTCAAGGTCTTTTGGAAAAACTTTGATTAACGCCTCTACAACGTCTATGGAGTGAAAAAATAACGAATCTTTAAATCGATTTTCTCTTCCTGGAAGTTGTATTCCGACTGGATTAATTAAATCACTTAATTCCTTTGACCAATAACGGAACTGAGATGCGCTTCCCCCAGAATAATGAAAAAGGAAAAGCACAAGCTGAGCTTTTGGGTTCATCTGCCTTATAGGGAAAAACCATGGGTCTTTAAATTTATCTTCCATCATTAACGTCATCTATTATTTGTGAATGTTTGTCATAATATCTTACAGTAGAATTTATATCATACTATTTGTGATGGAGTCTAAACATTTTCTAACAAGTTATTTGTGTAAACATATAGTCAAGTCGACCTTAGGGTTTTGTATTAAGGAGAGTAGTCCCTGGGAATGATCTACTCCTGGAAAACTGTTTAAAAAACTACGAGAATAGAGAACAGAGAAGCAAGGGATAGAAATCATGACAAGACATATCAAACGGTATAGTAAAGAATTTCAAGAAGAAGCGATACGACAACAGAAAGATCAAGC
>DPKF01000151.1 GCA_003542655.1 Holosporales bacterium | reverse complement strand
TATTTAATGTGCACAGGAGGCCTTAAAAAAAGATGCGTTTATTTGGACGCTTACGTAATTTCGGGACTTCTACTCGACTAGAAGCAACTGATCGGTAAGCATCCAAAGAACGTGCGACGTGGGGTTCTGTCGCATCTGATGATGCAAGTTAGGAAAGTGTGCTAAAATAGGAAATTCAACTGGTTGCGGGTTAGAGAGCCCTGCTTACTCTCCATTTTCCAAAATTTCTTTTATTAGTTCGCCAACAGTAGAAATTGAATATCTCGATCGAATAGAAGATGGAATTTTTTTAACCTTATCTTTATAACAAATTTCTATTATTTTCTTAAGTTTATTTGCAATATCTGAAATATCTCTTGAATCAGCAACGAGAAAACCCATTTCCTCAATAAGTTTTTGAGAAGTACCAGGAGGAGTAATACCAAAAATTGGTTTGTCGGATCCTATATAATCAATCAACTTACTTGGAAGGAATGGACTTTTTTCAGTGGGTGCATCAATAATAAGTAACATATCCGCTGAATGCATCAACTCCAAAGATTTTATATAACTTACAGAAGAATAAGCAAAAACAGTATCCTCTAATTTATACTCACTAATCATGACTTGGAGTGACTCAGTTGAAGATCCAAAAAATTCTATACGAAATTGTGCGCGCTGCTCAGTGGATAAAAGTTGTAATGCTTTTAAAAGGCTATCAGGTTGTCTATTACCATAAAAATTTCCAATATAACGAAATATAATCCTTTCATTTGCAATGTTTTCTTTTTGAGTATATAAGTCTTCATTAAAGACATGTGGTAAATAAACAGACTTTTCACGAACACTGCTGGAATAAAATTCCGTGACAAGATCAATCGTTTCAGTGGAAGTAAAAATAAGCCGATCCGCATTTTTAAAAACACTATCTTGGTAGTATTTATTGATCAATCTTGTCCATATATTATAATCATTAAAAATATTATCAACCCATGGATCACTAAAATGAGCAAGCCACGTAATATTAGGATATTTCTGTTTCAGCTTTAATCCTGCAATATGTGTTGACATAGGATGACCAAATGTCACTATGATATCAGGTAATGAATTTTCAATTAAATTTTGACTTTTTTTAAGAAGGTCAAAATGCCATAGATATTGAGGATCAGGAAATATATTTTTTTTAATGCTATTTCCTTTAGAGAGTTCAACTGCTTTTGTAAAATTTGACTTTGGCGCGTAAATCACGTTATCGAGAGGTGTAAAATTTAATAAAGATGAATCTTCGGCATCTTGAGGTTCTGATGTGACGACAGTAATATTAAAATCCTTCCGCAAGTATTGCACAAGATGACTTATTTGTATTGACCGAGGAAATTTTTGAGGTGGATAGGCATATGTTAAAAATAAAATATTTAAACCTTCCATTTCTTGATCCACTTGCTAAAAATAATTAAACTCCATACTTGATGGGCCGCGTGTAAGTCTTGAGCTTTAAGCTTTTTTAACAAAGTGTTTAACTCATTTTGATTGAAAAATTTTTCTAATTCTTTGGATTGCAAGCTCTCTTCTGCAAAATTAAAAATACCAGACTGAAGCCATTGATAAGCAGGAACTGGAAAGCCTTGTTTAGTTCTATTGATTATCTCTTTAGGAATTCTTTTTTCTGCAAAAGACCGTAAAATACGTTTTGTTGTAAAACCATGACTTAAAGACCCTACCTTCCATTCCAATGGGAGTGTTGAACACAATTCAACAAGTTTATGATCTAAAAATGGTACGCGTAGTTCCAAGGATGTTGCCATACTCATTTTATCGGCCTTCATTAAAAGATCTTCCACTAACCAGCTTTGGCAATAAACCTGTTGAAGTTGATCAATAGGTTCTAACGATGAGCTTTTTTCATACAGTTTTTTTATGTATTCTGTTGAGCTTTGTTGTTCTGGAAAACGGAAAAGATTTTTTTTTTCTTCCTCTGAAAACACATTGGTCATATGTGTCGCATTTTCCTTAAAAAAATTTGTGTAACCAAATTTGGAAAGAGTTTTCAAACTTGCAAAAGGTAAATGCTTCAAAACAGAGGGTGGCAAAAAACTTAAAATCTTCAAATAGGTCAATTTTCTAGCGAGAATATCTAAGTTATAACCAGACAATGTCTCATCTGCTCCTTCGCCGGAAAGCACAACCTTAACGTGTTTTGATGCAAATTTTGATACATAATAAAGCGGAATTGAGGCGAGATCCGCTAGCGGCTCATCTGCATACCATACAAAATCATCGACAAAATTGAGAAATTGGTTTTGAGTAAGAATAACTTCATGATGATTTGATCTAATGTGCTTTGCCATTTTTTCTGCATAAAGAAGTTCACTGAATTGACCACCATCTTCAAAACCAATAGAGAATGTGTGAAAATTCTTATGTCCTAACTCGACAGCTGCCGCAGCAATACAACTAGAATCTAACCCACCACTTAACAGAATCCCCACAGGAACATCCGAGGCAAGTAAACGCTTTTCAACAGCCTCTAAAAACAGTGTTTCAAATTCTTTTTCGTAATTTTTTGATCTGATGTTTTTTTCTGAACGAAAATTATTTTCCCAATATTTTGTTATCGTGAATGTATGCGTTCCCATATCATATTCTAAATAGTGACCAGGCTCTAGTTTGTAAATACTTTCCCAAATACTTTCTGGCGACGGCACATAACGTAGCGTTAAATAATGCCACAAAGATTGTTTATTAAGATCGGGCCTTTTTGGTAAGACTTCAAGAATTGATTTTATTTCACTACCAAAAATAAAAGTTTCGTGATTGTGATAGTAATAAAGTGGTTTGACCCCTAATCGATCACGAATAAGAACAATTTTATTGACACGAGGATCATAAAGACAAATACCAAACATACCTTCAAGATCATGGATTGCATCAATTCCTTTTTGAAGATAAAGTTGCAATATAACTTCTGTATCGCAGTGAGTATGAAAAGTGACGCCAAAAGCTTCTAATGTTTTTTTTATTTTTTTAAAGTTATATATTTCCCCATTAAAAATAATTCCAACCCCAGATTTTTCGTCAAAAATAGGTTGATCTCCTCCTTCAATATCAATAATACTAAGACGCTGCATTCCAAAAGCAAAACCATCGCGAACCCAATACCCGTTTGAATCAGGACCACGATGCATAATTACAGATAGCATTTTTTGAATATACTCTGTTCCAAGAGATGTATCAAAATGCCCAATAATTCCTGTTATACCGCACATAATTTATATATTCTTCGTGCCATGAAACCACAAACTCCATCCCCATCTCCGAGCAAAAGCTTGAATGATTGGTTTCGGAATAAAAGCGCTTACTCCAGGCGTCATAAGGTTTAAAACGCAATCAAGATCTGTTCCAAGAATGCGGACGTTTGATTCTTTACTAAAGGGTTTTAAAAGGTCAAGTCCTTCCTTTTTTGTCACAGGCCATGTATGAGGATTTCCCTCTTCACGATGCCCATCACCATAGCGGCTATTAAGCTCTAATGGTGTTAAGAAATTTAATTCCCTGTGTAAAAATCCCTCAACGTAATCCGTCATATACCATTGATAAAAGCTTTTACGATTATAAAGCATGATCCCAAACCCACCACCAGGTTTAAGGACGCGAAAGAGCTCTTTTATAGATAGATCAAGATTAGGGGAATGATGAAGAACGCCCCAAGACCATACATAATCAAAAGAATTATCCTCAAATGGCAGATGATTCGCGTCTTCTAAACGAATGTCTGCCGTTAACCCATGAATAGTAAAACGCTTTTTGCTTTGATCAATAGATGTTGGATTAAGATCAACGCCTGTACATATAGCTCCATTTTTTGCCCAATTCATAAGCATTGTACCAAGGCCACAGCCTATTTCTAAAACATTTTTCCCATAATATTTCTCATATGGAAAAATCTTGTCAAAAGGTTTATCTATATGAAGAGGCGTATTCCAACTGTAAAATTCTTGATCAATACGATCAAAAAACTCACCTGTTCCCATCTCATAAGACCCTTCTTTAAAATCCACCTGACCATGAGTTTCTCCATAAGTCATCGGATTCTCAGCCCACCACTTTTGAATATCTTTTTTATTATCAATCATTATTTTCAACCCTTTACTTTGTCATTCAAAGCTAAAAAAAATCCATACAGCAGAACAAAAGGTGTTAAAAGTATTTCTGGTAAAAATGTTATCTCAAGAAAACGATGTATTAAAAGTCTCCTATGCACGCAGGATGTTAATTCAAAATCTCTTTTTCTACCATTTAAAACTCTAATATTTAATTTTTGAGTTTTAAGTTTTTTTTCAATCGTTCTAAATCCAAGCCCTATAGCATCTGTATACAACAGAATAATCTTTCCATGAAGATGATCTAGCTGATTTGAATCAGCTAGTTCAGCCCCTGGAAATTTTTCCTGCAAAAGGGTTATCATATACTCTTTTGATCTGGGATTAGATCGTTGACACACGACACGATAAAGTTTTACTGGCATCCACCAAGGATTGTGAGTAAAAAAAGAATCATCAAATAGTGCGTATGTTTTCATATGTTTTCTCTATAAGGTGTGTATAGTTAATATTTTCCGCTGCTTTCATAAGCAAGGTCATGGCTTCAAAAAATTCTGGCTTGTCATGAACATGACTAGGATCTCCATAAATATTAATAAGAATAGGTTGTTTTATCGCAAAACCAGCAATCGTCTCTGCTGCATCCATATATTCTGATGGCAATTTAGTACGATTAGGTTCAGCAAAATATGCCCAGGTATCCATAATATTAAACGGTTCTGAATATATTCCTGTAACAGGAATTTCAATCATATTCATATTCCTATATAAAGGTCCATGACGGTAGTTCATAACAGGACAAGTTGAGGTTGAAAAACTGTAACCCAATTCATTCAAAATACTATACAAAAATTTATAATCTTCAGGTTTTTGAAATGTCCCAAAATGAGGTGTGCGCCATCCTTTTGCTTTGACACCTAAAATGTTCTGTAATGTTTCATGTCCCAGAAAAATATCTTCTCTCAGCGCTTTTTGCGATTGTTGATCATAAAAAAAACAACTAGCATGTCTTTTGTGTTTCTGATCAAAATATGTATGTTCACAACCGCCATGATTAATAAATTCAACGCCTGTTTCATAAATTTTGCGATAAATTTTTTCACCTTTTTTAAGTAATGCGCCTGGTACTGCATAAACAGGCGTAATACCTATATTTTGAAGTTTTTGATGGACTTCCCAAGCGACAGCAATATCCTCTTCAGTATCACAGTCAAAGGATAAAATAAAATAAGAATGAGGTAATATTTTTCTTGCTTTATACGCATACAAAGACCAAAGAATTTCTGGATTGATACGATTTGCAATTTTAAAAAAAATATTCATAGCCTACTTCTTATAAATGGCTATAATGACGTTTGATACTTTTGGAAAAAAAGCACCAAGGTAAAATAATATCTTTTTGGGGATATACTGATCTATATTGCTTTTAATGTTCAATGAGAAAGAATACCCAAAATATTTTTCTAGATTTAGTCCCTCCTTTTCTCCCAAATCTTTCAGCTCTTCTATAGTAAACTCTTTGTAGTGCATTACATCACAAAACAAAGGTTCTTTCCCAAACAGTTTGCGTACTCTATTTGTAAATCTATTATAGTTAGGTGTAGCAATGACAACATACCCATCCTCATTAACAGCGCTAGCCATTTTACGTAAGAAAGTTTCGTAATCTCTGAGATGCTCTATGACTTGAAATGAAACAGCAACATCGAATTTAACCAATTCTTTTGCATTTAAAAAATCTACACATTTACGTTCAACTTTATCATGAGGATATACTTTATTTGCAGTGAGAACAGATTTTTCAGAATAATCTACCCCTAGCACATACTCTACAGAGGGATAAGCAGCAAAAAGAATATCATGATAACCGCACCCGCACCCCACATCTAATATACGTTTAGGATTGCTCACAGCATTTAAAATTTTTAGTACTTCTTGTTCCCGTGTAAAATCCCAGAAAGGATCAGAATATGTTGACCAGTCTTCTGTAATAAGAGCATCAAAGAACTCTTTTTGGTTTTCTTGAAACGTGTCAAACTTGCTATGGACAGACATTACATTAACTCCTCTTCAATAAATTTGTAATTCTTATGGCTGCTTTCCCATCCCACAAAGGAGGGATGGCACCTTTCTTTGGATGTTTCACAGCATCCAAAAGGTTATCAACAGAAACAAGCTGATTTGATCCCATGGTGACAGTAATGGGACGCTCTGTTGTATCTCTTAAAGTAAAACATGGAATGCCCAAATAGGTTGTTTCCTCTTGAATCCCTCCAGAATCCGAAATTACATACGCTGAATTTGAAATTAAGTTCATGAAATCTACATATCCTAATGGTTCACATAATATCAGATTTTGAGGTAATGGTTGTATCTGTTCAATATTTTTACGTGTTCGTGGGTGGACTGGAAAAATAACAGGACTGTCAATATGTGAAATTTTGCATATAATATTTTCTAATGTTTTTTTTTGATCCACATTCACAGGACGATGCAGTGTTAAAACGCAATACTCTTTTTTGTGAAGTGCAAATGTTTTATAAGCGTTGGATTCTTTAATTTTATCCTTCATCATGCAGAAGGTATCAATCATGATATTACCAACAAAATGAATCCGGTCCGGAGGCACCCCATCCTTCTTTAAGTTATCATCTGCGTCTTCTGAAGGTGTCCAAAAATAATCTGAGATTGAATCTGTCACAAGACGATTGATCTCCTCTGGCATGGTACGATCAAAACTTCGAAGGCCTGCCTCTAGATGTGCAACAGGAAGATGAATCTTCTTAGCTGCAATAGAGCAAGCCAATGTAGCATTCACATCGCCAACAACAACGACAAGATCGGGTTTTCTTTTTTCTAAACATAGTTTTTCATAAGCAATCATCGTTTGTGCTGTTTGCTCAGCGTGCGTTCCACTTCCAACCCCAAGATAATGGTTAGCAGACGGTAATCCAAAATCATCAAAAAACGCCTGAGACATTTGGTAATCATAGTGCTGCCCCGTATGTACAATTTCAGGAACGCACCAAGATTCCTTTTTAAGTGCATGATAAAGTGGCGCAATCTTCATAAAATTCGGACGTGCCGCACAAATAAGGTGAATGGTTTTCATCTCTCACTCGCTAAAAAGGATCTATAGATTTTCTCAAACTTCGCTTCGGCACGAAGCGGTCCACATAAAGTTGAAACTTTTTTGTAGGCCGCATTCCCTAATCTTTTGCGCAACCCTGCGTCTCCCATCAAACGAGTAATTCCCTCTGTATATCCTTCCGGGGAACTCTCAACAAAAAGACAAATACCATCAAGCTCAGAAACAGAGAGTCCACTTCTTAAGCTATTAACAATAAGGGGAACTCCACAAAGGGCAGACTCTATCATCACTTTGGAAAACTCATAGTGCTCTGTATGAAGAACAACAGCATCATAGGTTGGTAAAATCTCACAGAGCTTCTCGTTCGGCATACTGGCCACAAAAGCAATCCTTTCTAGGAAGCCTTCCTTAGCAACAAGCTCCATTAGTCCGTTTCTAAGCGGTCCATTGCCAACGATATCTAAGCAAACATTCTTAAGCCCCTTAAAAGCTTTAACAATGTTTTCTGGATTCTTTTGTTCATGCAAATTACCTACGCATAACAGTTTAAATAGACCGGACTGCTGATCGTAATCATCTTTTTTTTTCAACTTACTTCCATTAACGACATTATAGCAAACCTCAAAATTCCTGACTTTCCGCTTTTCTAAGTAAGGAACAATAGGCTGGTAAACAGGTAGAACCAAATCTGCCCACTTGAGACCCACCGCCTCTATTGACTTTAAGCAACAAAAAATAAAGCGTTTTTTCAAAGAAGAGGTTACTTTCCTAAAATTTTCATCTGGATTGATATGTAGGCTGACCAAAAAAGGAATTCCTAACTTTTTCTTTATTTGTGCACCAAGAAAAGCATTCAAGTGCAGTCCATAGCAACGAACGATATCGGGATGGATTTTTCGAGCCAGCTCAACGGCACCATTAGACCATTTTTTTATGAGCCAAGGACGCCACCCTAATGTCTTTTTGAAAAATCTTGGGGGCTCTGGATAATTATATAAAAAAAGCTTTGCATCACCAACCATCGACTGCACCAATGTAGGGTCAGGTCTATCATCATTGGTCATCATGATATGCACTTCGTCAAAAAGATTACCTGGATTATAATATCGGGGCACAACTTCACCTTTCTCTACCCATGCTGAAATAAAGTCAGAAGAAATAATCAAAAGCTTTTTGGTCATTTTTTTGCCACGATATCAATTGAATTAGTAAAAGGATGAGTTTGAAAAAAGAAAATTGCTTTTTCTAGTAAACCGGTCAATCTATATGTTCTGCAAAATTGAACTACTCTGTTGATATAAGAAGAGTGAAAGTTAAACCCTTTTCTTATCTTTTCGTTGATGTCTATAGAGACATGTAAATTTTGAGATACTAAATAACGTTTTACACCAAATATGGTGACGTAAAAAATGCAATTATCTAAAAAAGTTGTTTCTCTTCCAAGAAATCTTAAGTACAAGCGTGCTAAAGGCTTTGGAAATAAAGGAATCCAGGGCACATGATAATGCGCTTCTTTTCTAAATGCACAATAGTTAGGTGCGATGATAAAGATCTTTCCTTTAGTTTTTAAAACACGTTTGGCCTCGCGTATGGCTTGCTTATAATCTGAAATATGTTCAAGAACATTCCAAAATGAAACCATATCAAAACTTTCATCAGGATACGGTAAGGAAAGGGCCGATCCTTGTGCAAATCTTTTCGGATCTATTAATTCCTCTACCGCGCGTTCTTTTGAAATTTCATGCTCAAAACTTTCAATCTCAATGCCATAAGCATCATAACCATGATGAATGGCCTCAAAGACAAAACTCCCATATCCAGATCCAATATCAAGTATCTTGGCACCTTTATCAACCAGAGGAGATATCTTTTGAACTAAATAGCTGCTTTGTGCATTTTCAACATAATTTTTTATATGTTTATCAATTTGTGGGGGTAAAAATATCCCTTTGTACTGCTGCTGAAGATGTTTTTTTATCTTGTTTTCTAAATTACTCAATGTTTATTTCCCTATCACAAAATATAAACTTGACGCTTGTCCTGGCAGAAAAGTCTTTCCAAACAGCTCAAAAAGATCATCGATGACTTTATATCCTCGGCACATAGAATCCAATGTCCAATGAGGAATTCCCCATCCTAAAGATTTTATTTCATGGATGATAAATCCCGTTTTTTTTATTTTTTCAGATAAGTTTTTGATAGTGTAAAAATGCACATGGTCAGTTGTTCTGAGAGATTCTGGTTGCATTTTATAAGCAAGTTGCCACCAAAAAGCACCTTCATTGGGAACACCAAGGATACATATACCTCCTTTCTTCAAAATGCGAAAAACTTCATGTAAAGCACGCTCATCTTCTGGAATATGTTCTAGAACATGATTAAAAAAGATAACATCAAAGGCCTCATCTTTTGCTCCGTAATCGGTCACATCCGCAAGAACAACCTCCTGTGCTATGTTTCTTCGCTGCGCTCTTAGTAAACGTGTGATATTATAGTCTGATCCATAAAGATTTTTTGTATGGGGCTTAAGCCAAGAAAAGTTTGCTCCATCACCACATCCTAAATCCAAAAGCGTGTGAATAGTTTGTTCAGTGCCATAATGGGCAAGAACAGATTCTACATACTGTTTTCTCTTTAACAAATGATGGCGATAAGGGCCAGTCCAAATATCTTCTTGCGAGGCCTCATACCATTCTTTTTTTCCCTCTATTTTGGCATGATCAATGTGAGATTGAATTCGTTTGTAATCATGTACTAGAAGAGATATTCCTTCAAATTTACGCATTCCTTTTTCATAATCTGCATAAGAAAAAGGAGAGGATTCAGGATAAGTATTTAGATTTTTTGACATACAATATACCATCTGTTTGCAAAGTTTTTGAAAAAAGGTAGATTCGATGCTGCATAATCCAAGTTAAAGGAGTTGGCATGCAAAATCTTATCCACCCATGTGAGCTTGCTTGTAAATCGCGAAATAAAGGGAAAATATTTCCATTGATCCAAAAGGCCTAAACCATACGTTTCAAGAATTCTTATTTGATTTAAACGGCAAAAAATTTTTATATCATCATAAGAAAAAACATTAAAACTATGATGTCCCTTATTAATATAATAATTCTTCCAAAAATTTTGGGACAAGTTATGTTTTCCTGTTATATCCAATATCAGATATCCATTTTTTTTTACAACACGCATACATTCTTTGAGAGCCTTGTGCACATCTTCCACAAGAACAAGGCAAGAATAAGAAAATACGCAATCAAACTCCTCTTCTTTAAAAGGGATATTTTCCACATCTCCAAAGATAAACTGGAGGTTATCTTTCCGTTTTTCTTGAGCTTTTTCTTGAGCGATGCTTAGAAACTGCTCGTTTATATCTATGCCACGCACCTCCTTGCATGAAGTGCTTATGGCAAAACTAAATAATCCATTGGCACACCCCGCATCTAAAACTTTAAAATTTTTTTGGATGTATTTTAAAAGGATGGCAAGCTTAAGACGTGAAGAATAATGAGCTGATACATCAAACCCATAAGAATGAATGAGAGAGTTGTGGATTAGATCAGAGGTATAAATTTTTGTTGAAATAGTGTTGGGTGCCATATTCTTTATTTTTCCTTCAGTTTAGATTTAAAACATGGAAATAAATTTCCACCAAATCCCTTTTTAAAATTCACTATTCCTTGAATCTTAGATGACGAATGGTTAAAAAAAACTTCCCCCATATCTAAGCAGGTAATACCACGGCTATAAAGATCTTGGATCATCTGCCAATGTAAAAAATGATTCGCACCTAATTTATAGGCAGCCTCATCAGATGCTGCCGTCCAATACACAGCTTTATCTTTATAAATACCATAATTCACCGCAGCAATAGGACGTCCTTCATGATATGCAATCCCAATAAATGCCTGATTATTCGGTATTGCAACATTAAAAATATATTCAAAATATTCTTTGTTGTGAGGAACTATAGACGACTTTTTACATATATATTGATGCATTGTATAGTAGATATCTAAATCTTCTGAACTTGCCTTTTTAAAAGTTATTCCGGACCGCTGTGCTTTTCGAATATCAGATTTGTGACCTTTTCTTATATTAGACCAAATAACATCCATCCCTAATGAAAGATCCAAAACACTAATACGTGCTGTATGGCTTGGAAGCCCCTGCGAAAAAAATGGGTCCTCTTTGTAAAAAATGGAGGCTGTTGCAAAATTTATATTAGCAAATTTCTGTTTTTCACTATTTAATCGTCTTCTGTATTCTTCCAAAAGAATGCTTGTATAAACAGAAGCATCTTCTTTACATAGCCATCCGCCAATATTATCTAAGTATGATCGTTGAAAAAAGCGGTATTGTTTAAATTCAATTTTGCAAAGAGGAAAAATTCCAACAATTTTATCCTCCTTATCAAGAACAGCAAAGCTTTCATTAGAATGGTTTATCCATGTATTTTTCCCCATGATGAAATCATATGTGTGCCATAAAAAAGATGAAGGATGATTATACGCAAAAGAATCCCAATCTTGTTTTTTAATGTCTTGAATATTTACAATAGAAAAATTCATTACAATCGCTCTACAACTTTGAACTTATTGTTTGTTTTTTATAATCCGTCACTTCTTCAATTCGACCTCCAACCATTTTCACAATACGATTACAATCTTTAAGTGTGGAAAGTCTGTGTGCAATCATAATAACTGTATAATCCTTTGAAATTTCATTTATTGTTTCCATCAGATTTGATTCCGTATTGGTATCAAGTGCTGATGTTGCTTCGTCAAAGATTAGCACTTCTGGGCTAGCATATAAAGCTCTCGCAATTGCAATCCGTTGACGTTCGCCGCCAGATAGGCGAACCCCACGTTCCCCAACAACTGTTTTTGCGCCCTTTGGTAGACCCTCTATTAATTTTGATAATTGCGCTGTGTGAATAGCTTTTTGAAGTTTTTCAGCATCTACGGTTGCCGCGCCAAAAGCAATATTGGCCTCTATCGTATCATCAATTAAATAAATACTTTGCGGTACGTAGCCAATTTTTTGATGCCACTGAAAAGAGGAAACGCTAAAAGAATCATCAACTAAAATATGCCCTGACGTTGGTTTTAAAAGCCCTAAAATTAAGTCAACAAGTGTTGATTTTCCAGACCCTGTTTCACCAACAATTCCGATAGACTCTCCTTTTTGAAGATCAAAACTTACATTTGATAAGGCATTTTTATCCGTATTTAAATACTGAAAAGAAACATCATGAAACGATATTTTTTGATTAAAATGAAAATCTTTTTCTTCTTTTAAAGGGGTGCCGGCAGTTGTGTGAAAATATTCATGATGCACGCGCTCAATATAAGGTGTCATCATTTTAAAGTTATTAACTTGATTGATAATACGGTTCAAACCGGGCATCACACGAAATCCAAGATATAAATACCCGCCCATAATACCGATCATTTCTTGTGGATTATTATGTTTTAGCCCCATATAAGCGATTGCAAAAACAAACAGCCCAACAAATAAAACTTCTATCACAATACGTGGCGTATTATTCGTTGCTGTTTGAATAGCGTGAACGGTTGCTTTTTCTTTCGCCTGAACTTTATAAGCATGAATAAAAGAATCTCTTTTACCAAATAAAATAATTTCTTTAAAACCGTGAAAAAACTGCATAAGTTTTTCTGTCGATTTCATACCCGTGTCTTGCAATTTTTGACCCCAACGATAAAATGCGGGGAGTAAAAATTTATAAATACAAAAACTGAAGGCAGCACACAGAATAAATAATGTCAGGGCCAAAGATGGCTCCATATAAACAATCATCGCACATAAAGACACAAAGACTGCAAATTCTGAGATGATCATAGCAAGTGCTAGCATTGCCCCTGAAAACATCTGCTCTATGTCACTAGACACAACATTATATCCAAAAGACGAATTACGGGTTAAGAAAAATCCATAATCAATACTCGCGTACTTATAAAGCATTTTATTTTTAAAGATATAATTCATTTTTTGAATAGAAAAATTTTGAAAAAAAACCTCAACTGTTGCCACAATATTTTTAAATAAATAGAGGGCGCCAAAAGATAATGCAATATAAAAAACAATTCGACCAGGTGATAAATCACCCGTTATACCAAGTATATTTAAATATTTAATAGCTGATTCAGGCGCCGTCATGGCCCCTGCAAAAACCACAATTAAAGCGGCAGCGCATACTTCAAGGGCGGCAGATGTTAAGGCAAACATCACAATAGCAAGCCACTTAAGCTTATCTTTTTTACTTAAAAGTTCCCTTAATTTTTTAAGCGTTGCACAGACGGAGGATTGGCTCATACTGTTTCCCGGCCCTGTGATAGTACAACACGATAGATCTTTTGTCCTCTCAAGTGCATTTTATTCAACGGAAAGATCCCTTCTAGAGGCTACAATATATGCATTACTCATTTTTAAGAGCTCTTCCGCTGATGTGGAAACCAAGACGGATTCTTTCATACCTGGCCAACTTTTTTTCATATCACACTTCACCATAGCTGCCGCAGTCCGGGTGAAATCACCGAGACTGCTAAAAAAATTTATATTAACCTCAAAACGCCTAGGCGTTTGAAATATTTTTTATTTACGCTGCTTCCACAGCATATGCAGGAAGGGTCATTTTCATTTCTCTTCCCATAAATGTCAGCAACAAGTGAACCCGCGATTGATCATCCATAGAGTCAAAGCTTGCCACCTGATCTTTAAACATACCTTCAAGAATGCGAATGTTTTCACCTTTGGCAAAAGTCGAAAGAGCTGCCAAAGTTACAACGCCATCTCCAATTTCTTGGGTTCGTAAAGCTTCAATAGTATAGGCCGGCACTTTTGCAGGGTTTAAATTATTGGTCATCAATAAATGGGATACCCCGCGCGTGCCATTCACGCTGCGCCATCTAGCAAATTCCAAGTCCATGCCGACAAAAATATAGCGCGGGAACAAAGGCGTCAATTTTTCTTCAACTTTCCTCGCATGACGACAATTTTTTTTAAACAGAGGTAAATAAACCTCATACCCTTGGTCTAACAAATGCTGATAAGCAACACGTTCTTTCATGGGCTGTGTATAAGCAACACACCAACTTATCATGGCTTCACCTTTGAAATATGTAAAAGATTTAAAGTCAACAAGCGACCACAATCAACCTTATGCTTAAGTGCATCGTAAGTGCCTTGAGGATTCACGACATCGGTAACAATCAGCGCATCATACTTTTTCAAATTCATTTGAGCCGATACAACCTCAATCTTAAACGCACTATCCGTTGCAACAAGTTTTGCAATATCAGCTAAATCACCATCCCCGACCAAGGCTATTTTTGACCAGCCTTGCGCTTTACACAGTTCAAAAGCTTCCCCACACTGCGTGCGGGCGTCTTTAAAAAAGTTCATAGACCGTGCCAAATAATCTTTTACCATGTGGCTTTTTTCTTTAAAACCCTCTGGGGTTAAAAAATATGTCATCCGCTTTGGGGAAATCTGCGTACCGCGCACCCACCCTTTAACAACACATCTTTTTAAATATTGATTCATAAGACCAAGTGCAATACCCAGATCTTTTGCAAGGCCGCGTTGCGTAAAGTCTGATTTTTGATCAATAGATGTTAAAAGGCGAACCATGACATCTTTTTCAGTTTGCGATCTTATTTTTTGAAAACCCGACATCGGCCAATTTATGTTCTGTTCATGAACAAAACGTACCAGCTTTTTAATTTTGAGACAAGTCATAATTTAAAAAAGAACCAAAATGGTGCATAATATAATCCTCAACAAATTTGTTTTCTGCTTTTAAGGTTACTTCACCATGGTGCTCAACAAATAAAACCTTTGTAAACCAAGCATTATAAGCAATTGACCCAATCTTTTTAAGGATAAGTAAGCGCATATTTTTGCAAGGCGCCGCCTCCGCAACGTTTTTAATATGTTCAGTTGCTTGATTGTCTTGCGTTAAGGCATCAACCTTAATCGGTATATCTTGAACCCCAAGATCAGATTCAAAAATACGGTCCATTGTTTTAAATTTTAGGGCCCAATTTAAAGAAAGCTTAAAATCCGTCGACATAAGGTAGGCGCTGCTTTTAATGCGATCTAAATAATTTTCCCATTTTTTAAAGTTACCACCACATTTATGATTAAAGGCCGCCATAAGCTGTTTTGCTAGATCCTTATCCATCATTTTTTGACCATTTGGAAAATGCATATTCCAGCTTTTTAGCATGTCTTGAACGGTTGTTTTTTTAAGACACTGTTCTTTTTCTTCTTCAACATGAATCGTGTTTATACCGTCGACTTGTTCGGCTTGTTGAGAGGGTGCCTCGATTTCTTTTTTCGATTTATTATTTAAATCTATGTTTGTAATCTTTTGTATAACCATTGTGTCATCCTGGCAGGGTGATGGTGCCATTTTGTCACGTTGGTTTGTTGCATCAAATTGGGTGTTTAAATTATGTAACGCTTCATAGTTGATGGTTATATAATTTGTGCGGTTTGATTTATGTTTGCTTAGTTTTTCAACCCGTATTAAGTTTTTTTCTAAAAAAAGATTTATATAACGACGAATAGATCTGACAGAAACACGCAGCTGGTTTGCCCATTCTTCAGCAGTATTGTAAACCCAATGATGGTTATTGTGCTGAACACCTGTGTTTTTTTGTTCTAACCAATAATGAATTTGGTTTAAGAATTGAGCACCCGTTCGGCCAAGCGCATCAATAAGATAAGGCTGACATAGCAGCACCGTATCGTTTTTAAGTATTTTATATGTAGACATAATAAGTACGTTTTGTTTTAAGGGTTGCAAAACATTGACTTTTTATTAAAAAAAACGTAGAATAAAAGTGTGAGTAATATTTGGTTTTTTTAATAGAGCCAATGTGATTAGATGTTGAGGTCTCGGTAATTTGTTTAAGTTACTGAGACTCTTAGCATTTTTTTGTATCTTTTCATAAATTCCCCTTTCTTGTTGATTCCTCTTTTATATGTTTCATTGTAACTGTTCATAAAAATAAGCCAAGCTTTTGTCTCCCATAAAATGCATTTTATATGGCTGATCATCTTCCCGTTGGTTATTTTTGTCCTTCTATTAAGTATAATGACACAACCAACATAACGATTGCAATCTGTTTTGTAAAAATATATTAAAAAAGATTGAAATTTTTTTTTAAATCCATTACATTAATTGATAGAGGGCTTATTTTAGCTTTTATTCTTAATGAGAAGTTTGTGCAATGAATGAAAAATCTATCTTTTTAACACAAAGGATTATGGCTGCCATTTCAAATGAGCACCCATCAACCATTAATAGGTTTATATCAAGTCAGGGTATTGAGCATATTGAAACAGGGAATCAAAGGAACTTAAAATATAGCCTAGAATCAACCATACGTGTGCTGCGTTCATTTATTGCAACTAAAAAACGGCCTGAACGGAAGGTTTGGGGTTTTTATAACTTTAAGGGCGGAACTGGTAAAACCAGTTTATGTTTTCAAACATCCACGTTGCTTGCTTTATATGGGTATAAAGTTTTGGTTGTTGATGTTGACCCACAGGCCAACTTAAGCAGTTCACTGGGGTTTGATGTGGCCGGTAAGTTTTTAACCCTTTATGATGTTGTGACAAAAAATATTCCAGCAAAAGAAGCCATTCACCAAATTTTCCCGGGGTTTGATTGTATCCCCTCAAACATTTCCTGTTCTCGTTTTGATATGGAGCTTTCCATGATGGGACGGCGTGAAGAGCAATTTAAGATAAGACTTGCCCCTTTATTAGATGACTATGATTTTATCATTTTTGATACCAACCCTAATATTAGTTATATTATTAGAAACATTTTAACCTTTTGTGATTTACTGTGTGTTCCGTGCGAGACTCAACCTTATAGCATTTCAGCACTAAGCGTTTTGTTTGAAGATATGGAATCTTTCTTTCGGGTGATGGACATTGAATCCCCCGACATATTGATTGTGCCCAATAAATATGAAGAGCGTTATGGCAGCTCTGCGGAGGCTATGACCATTTTAAGGCAAAAATTTTCTGAATATTTGATCCCTGATTTTGCCATTCGCAAAGCCGAAGATTTTAATATTTCGGCTAAAGAAGGTTTACCCCTTCCGTGTGTTGCCAAGAAAAATTCCATCGCGTTGCAAGATGTGGTAGAATTTGTTCAGCATATCCTTAACAAAACAGCAGTAGAGGTTTAAGTAAATGGCAAAAGTTCGATATAAAGAACCCAGTGAAAATTTCAAAAAATCAACCACGGCGTCGCCTGATTCTAAACAGAGAAGCTCGATTGGAAGTGATGGATATGTGGGTGAATTTTATAATTTTTCTATAGAGCTTTTAATTCCTTATGCAAAACAAGCACGCAAACGCTTTGATGATAAGCAAATAGCAGAACTTGCTGCAACCATTAAAGAAAACGGTATTCAAAACCCCCTTCTTGTTGTGGGGTCGAAGGAGCATCCTGAAAAGTTTGAGGTTGTATCGGGAGAACGCCGTCTTCGTGCGGCCAAGTTATTGGGCTTAACGAAAGTTCCTTGCATTGTTGTCAATGAAGAAAAAGCAGAAGAAATTGCTTTAATTGAAAATATTCAACGCACCGATTTACATCCTGTAGAGGTTGCTAATGCCATAAGCTCTATTTTAGATAACCCAAAATGGGGTGATGTCAGCAAGTTTTCTGATAAAATTGGTAAAGATCAATCTGTTGTGTCACATTATTTAGCCTACGCAAAATTGCCCGACGTTATTAAAGAAAGACTTATATCAGAAAATATTAAGTCACGCGACATTTTGCGCCAAATTATTAGGCTTGAAACCCAAAAAGAAATGGAAGATCTGTTAAGTGGTGAAGCACGGCGGCTGACAGCAAAAAGTATTATCCGTGTTCAATTAAAAGATGGTGACTTTAAAGTTCAAGATCGTTCTATAAAGGGTCTTTCAAGAAAAGAGCTTTTGGTATTAAAAGAAGAAGTGGAAAATGTGTTAAATAAGATTGATTCTTATTTAATGGATTAAAGATTATGGCGGCCGCCATAAAATATGTATTGATTATTGAAACTCCCCACCATGGTTTTGTGGTGCATTAATAATATATGAAATTTTTATTTTATAATTATTTGCATTTTATAATGATAACCCTTATATATAAAAACAAGGAATACGAACATTTATTATTAATCAAAGTATGGTTAAAATAATATATGCAACAGGATGTTAGAATAAACCGCTGAATGTGCGGAAAACACACCTTCTTTATATTATTTTTTAACAATGCGCTAAAAAATGATTAGGAGAAAAGGCATGAAGCCAAATTATATAAGCATCGTCACCATCAGTGCATTATTTTATCAACTATTGATAGCGCCTTTATCGGCTATGACCAATTCTGCTTCACCACATATGAATGATCATGCTTCTGTTGCTGTCGCTTCTGTATCCATCCCTATAGTTGATGATGAGCAAGACTCCCTACCTGACCCCACTCCACAGGAACGGCTAGGCGCATTAATAGAAGATTTAAAGATGTTTCAAAGGAATGGACAAGCAGAATTAGAACAGCATGGATTATGGCCACTGTGTCAAGAGATTAAAAATTTACGCAGTCTCTCAAAAGACGCTATCGCTGTTCTTAAAGCGGAAAAAGATAAGTTGTCACAAGACAACCAAAAGCGCATTAGGGCTTACATACACATAGAGCAGAAGAAGATTAAGGAGATTCTCACGTTACAAAAGGAAATCAAAGACATACAAGCCAGAATTGATGCGTATGATGACGCCTATCTGAAATATACATTTTGTTTTTTTGGTGTGGCTGGCGGCTTTTTTTGCCTGATTTTTTACTTAGCATGGACTGGGTTATCAGCTTTTGAAGAAATGGTATCAGGAAGCGTGTCGTATAGTCCATTTGCTTTTTTTGCACAAGAATATTTGAAGAGTCAGCTTAATTCTTCAACAACACTAACCTATTTAAAGGAAATGTTCCAAAATAATACACAAATGCAAAATACGTTGGTCGAAGCGGCGCATTATTCTATAAGAGAAGAGGCTTTTTCCCCTAATATATCCGATTCTCTTAGCCAATATGTAGCTTTGTTTAGAGGGGCTTTTAAGTATTTTGATTCATCGAATGGACTTGTCATGTTTTCCCTTTGTTTTAATATGTTGAATAACGTGACCAGTACATTCAATGTGAAGACAAGTGATTATTCTTGGGACAACTGGGGATTACCTGTATGTGATAATACAGAGGAGGAGGCGAGTGCTCTTTTCACAATATTAAACCCTAGAAAGAGACAATCTTACGAATGGCCATATAGCAAGGAGACGTATAAATTTGCTGCTTTTAAACCAAAAATTTCGGATTGGTTGATGGATAATCAAAAGGAAGTGGCATATAGAAAAGGTGTAGCACGCAGAGAATTTGTGGCACAGTCAGCTGAGGATGTTGCTGACTTAATAGAAAGCAATCCAGACCTTCCAAAGCTTATCTTTAATATGACCAAACAAATGCGATCACATATATGCCCTGCAGAAATAATGATGACACGATTGCAAGATGATGCCCTAAAAGTTTTAAGCACAGTCATAGCGCCGTCAAACCATACATTTTTTTACTTTTGGTTTAACCGTCATGGTGGACTTGTTCGTACTAACTATAGTACAGATGGCACGTTGGGAAATATTAGTTTTCCAGGGTGTGATTGGGAGTCACACGTTGACTTTGGTAACGATGCCCATGTTCGTATGGCATTTAATGCAAATGGCAGAATGTGGATGACAGATCAACAATTAGATTTTCTACCAGGAACAGCAACGGTTGAAAAAACGCATACACGGAAACTAAGCGCATCACAAGAGCTAACAGATACAGCTACATGGCGGCAGAGCGCATCAAAAGAGCTGGTTGATACAGAAAGTGGACTAAATTCTGATACGGCGACAGGGGGGCAGAGCGCATCAGAAGAGCTGGTTGATACAAATACCACAGAGCAGAGCGCATCAGAAGCGCTGGTTGATACAAATACCACAGAGCAGAGCCCGTCAGAAGCGCTGGTTGATACAAATACACCAGAGCAGAGCGCATCAGAAGAGCTGGTTGATACAAATACCACAGAGCAGAGCGCATCAGAAGAGCTGGTTGATACAAATACCACAGAGCAGAGTGCATCAAAAGAGCTGATTGAGACAAATACTACAGAGCAGAGCCCGTCAGATTCTTCAGAACGAAGTTTGTCAGAGACAACGGATAGAAATACGTGGACATCGTCCAAGAGCTTGACTGCTTTAAGGTGGCTAGCTAACCTAACGGGTTTGGAGAATTCATCACAAGCACAATACAGCTGGACAGAAATGATACCAAATGGCGCTGCTGGTTCGCCGCCTGCGCGATACGGCCATGCAGCTGGCAGAATGGGTGACGAAATGTTTATTGGCTTTGGTGTAAGTGCATCTGGTAGTTATCTCTCTGATACGTGGGCACTGAACTTAACGTCCCTTATTTGGCGAAATTTAGGCGCTTCCATTCCTGCGAGACGATATCCTGGAACGTTTACCTATAACGATTCTACCTGGGTGTTTCAGGGTTATGGAAGTACTGATAGCATATTGACGCGTTTTTCTAAAGAAGGATATCAAGCATTTCCCACAAGTGGATATGCGACATCAGGAGTTGGTCTTCCGGCTATGACAACTATAGGTGATAAGTTTTACATTTTTGGGGGATCACCCTTGACTGGAGGTGCAAGTTATCTCAATACTATCTACCAAATACAGAATACATCTTCTATTTGGCAAGATATTACACCTGCCACGTCACCCTCACGCAGATCAGGATGTCAGTTTGCGGTGATTAACCAGGACGCTTATATATTTGGAGGAGTGCTACTTTCAGATGCAACAACAAATGATGTGTGGAAGTTTAATTCTGCTTCCTCAGGTTGGACACAAATTTTTCCAACAGCCGGCGCATCTGGCTTTCCGTCAAATCGCTATACCTATACAATGGGAGCATTGGGAACAGATATTTTTATATTTGGTGGTGATGGCATAACAAATGATCTGTGGAGACTCGATACCCAAATTATGAGGTGGAATCTCATTACGGCTAATGGTCAGGCTGGATCCCCCCCTGGAAGAGGATTTGGAGCCCTCGATTTTGTGAAATTTAATAGTGATTTATATGTTTTCGGGGGTAAGTATATTGCAGACAGTGCTTCACACAACTGTTACAACGATTTGTGGCGTTTGCGCGAAAAAAAGGTGCGTTTATATAACGTGACGGTATTCCCAAATCCTATTATAGCTAACCAAAATTTCACTTTATCTTGGATAGCTGATGTTTTGGGTGGCGCAACAGGGCACTTGGCCAATATTACGTTTAATGGCCACACGTATGTTCAAACTTTTGATGGTACGCTCGGTTCTATTATCCTCATGGCAAACAGTACGCTTGGCAATAACTTCTCTATTCCTCTTTCCGTTCAAGATCGCTTAAGTGCTTTTGATTATAATGCCCCCTATAAAATAGA
>DPKF01000193.1 GCA_003542655.1 Holosporales bacterium | reverse complement strand
GTGATTCTTTTCTATCCTTAAAAGCACGCGAAATAGGGATGAGTATAGCCGTTCTGCCCTTGCTTTTAATGGGGTATGAACTGATGCACGCATTTGTCTCTTTACCTGTTGGATGGTTGGCAGATAGTATGCATAGAAAAAAAATCTTGATGGTTGGCATTATCATTTTAATGATTGCCAATACGGTAATGATTTATGCATCGTCACCCAGCCTGGTTTTATTAGGTTATTTAATGGGTGGTATGTATATGGGGGTAACGCAAAGCTTAATGTCTACGCTTATTGCAGAAAATACAAGTGCGCACCTGCGCGGCAGTGCTTTTGCTATTTATTATTTTACAACAGGAACGTCTATTTTAATTGCTAATCCACTTGCTGGTTATTTATCCTATCATTATCAAACCGCATCAGCGCCTTTTTACGGCGGCCTCTTCTTTTCTGTAATGGCAAGTATGTTATTACTTATGTTGGGGCGTAAGGTTAGAAAATAATTAAATTAAGCGAAACAAGACACTTTGATTTATCTTATTAGGTTGTCTTTAGTGAACCTTACTATAATTTGGCAAGTGAATTATATTAAAAATTAAATGAACTCTGTTAAGAAGTTATTAATGAATAGCATGTGACCATAAAATAAGGGAATGGTATCTTTTATATGGAGAATGACATGTACAAAGAGAAAATCAAACTACCTGTATTTGTGGTCATGATGACACAAATATTATTTGCCAGCGCACCAGATACCGAAAAAAACTTAACTTATGTAACGGTAGCACAATTTTTCAATTATCAGCGGTTGGCTGAAGAAATTGAAGCCCCTGAAGAGGCGATTACTTTAGATAAAAATTTACAATTTGGGGTTTCTGAAGAAGCATTACGTTTTTCTATACGCACTTTAATATCCGTTGCACTTACACTTAAAGCACAGCATAAAACACAACAACATTTTAATGAGGTGTTGAAAAGGGGTTTTAAAGGTTTTCCAAAAAACGGTTTTGTTATGAAAGTGACAGATGCCATTATAACAATTTTAAAAGCAGAAGATAATGGAGATATAATCGATTTACTACACGCTGCGTCTAACAACGTGCACAATCCTGAAATGTCGGGTATAAAAGTAAATAAAAAATATACGTATTATCAAAAAAATGCTTTAGCAAGGCTTGTTGTACAGATATATACAGAAGTATTAGATAAACTAAATATTGAGCAAAAACAAGGTGTTGCAGAGCCGGTTCAGCATGAAATTTGTGGAGACCCTACCCACGTATCCGTAGCAAGTTTCGATAGACACTATGCCTTGCCGGAAGCGAAACGTTTTGCCCGTGAAGCGTTGTTGTATAAAACTAAAGAAAAGGAACGGGCGCTTAATGCTTATCTTAAAACAAAATTAATAGGTCAAGATGGCGCTATTGATGGATTTACAAACGGGATTTTTTGTCATGAAAAGGGTCTTCTCATGGAGGATTTTTTGCAACAAATGAAACAGGTTCAAGGTTATAATTTTTTTACGTCACTTTATGAAGAGCGCAAACCGTCTGTTATTTTGCTAATGGGGCCATCGGGAACAGGAAAAACCGCTATGTTTACATTGGCCATGAATTTTTTGAACAAGCCCTATGGCATTGGTTCTGGCGCTGATATGACAAAAGCTGGTTACGTGGGTGGAAAACCAGAAAATGCAATTCGAGAACTTTTTGAAAAAGCAGATACCATAGAGGACGCTGAAAGAGGGGCTGTTTTATATGATGAAATTTGTAAACTTGGTGGATCAGGCGGCGGTTCAAAAGATGAATTTACAAGTGCAGGGCAGCATGGGTTGCTAACGATTATAGAGGGCACAAAAGATATTATGATTGAGCAAAAAACACCGATTGGTACTATTGAAATTCCTTTTAGTGGTCGTCGTGTTCTATATGTTTTGGCAGGTGCTTTTTCAGAGTTAATAGCTCATAAAAAACAGTCTGCTCGTTCAGAATTTGATGGCAGATCAGATTATATAACAGACGAACATTTAATTGCTTTTGGGCTTAAGCGTGAACTGGTAAATAGGGTAAGAACCATAGTATCTGTGAAGCCTTTTACAGAAGAACATATACTACAAATTATGGCGTTTCAAGATAGCCCCTTAAAACAGGTTTTAACTGATTTTGAAGATAATGGTCTTCATGTTGTTTTTGACGCTGCTTCTTTAAATGCTTTTGCCAAGTTTTCTGTTCAAGAGGGATTTGGTGCTAGAAATTTATCACGGCAATTGCAGGCTGTTATTACCCTAGCGCGACAAACACAAAAAAGTTCAAGTGTGAGCATTACTGCAGAGAATGTTTTAGAATTCCAGCGTCTTTATCATCCACAACAACCGCCTCATCCCATGTATATGTGATATATCATCCGTTAAAAAAAAGAGGGCATTAAAGCCCTCTTTTCAAATATAAGCATTTTATTTGTTATCTTGGAATAATACGAGAGCGGCCTTTTTTGCCTTCATTGATAGCGCTAAATCCGTCGGTTCTAATATTTTCAACAATATAAACCAAGCCGCCAACAGGAATATTTGGCTCTGCACCTTGTGCTATTGTTAAGACTTCACCTGTGCGTTCCATTCGCACTTGATATTCAAAACCTTCTTGATGTGTTAACCCTTGTTCAGCAAAGTGACCGGCAAAAGCACCAGCTAGCCCGCCAACACCCATCGCCAGTAAGCTTCCATTTCCTTGGCCTATTGTGCTTCCGGCTAATGCACCTGCGCCAGCGCCAACACCGGCGCCAATACCGGGTTGTGATGGGTCAGATGCATTAATTTGAATCACACGTTTTGATATAACGACACCTGGTAGAGAGCGTGAAATATCGCCCACATTTGCAACACTATAGTCGCTTCCACCTAGTTTTGGCGCACAACCAGTTGTTATTAAGGCGGCGGCACATGCAGTTGTTAATAAAATTTTAGCCTTCATTTTTTATCCATAAGAAAATTGACAGTACACTTAATCGTATCATATGCCATATAATTTTCAAGCTCTTTCACAGTTATGTGGACGTTTTTTTTAAACACAGGGAGGGGATTTTTTAAACAAAAACATTTACGTGGCAAATTGCTCTTTCAATATGCGCTCTTCAAGGCAAGTATTTGGATTAAATAATAATGTAAATTGCCGTTCTTTATTAATTTTCACTTTGAGTGATTGAATATTTTTAATCATATTGTTGTCATACGTCATGTTTACACGACGGTGTTCTGGATCATTAATGATAAATTCTATATCATCATGATCTTTTAAAATGGCACCTTTCCAATTGCGTGGATGATAAATTGCCAAGGGTGTGAGTGCCAGTAAATGAACGCCAAGCGGAAGAATGGGGCCATGTGCAGAGGCATTATAGGCAGTACTTCCAGCTGGTGTCGCAAGTAATAAACCATCTCCACGACAAACAATACGTTGCGTTGATTTTATATAAACCGAAATATTGGATGCCATTGCACTTTGTCGCATAAAGGCGACTTCGTTAATTGCGTAGTCATTAATAACCGTATTATCAATTGTTTTTAATTGAAATTCCAAAACAGGCAAGGTTGAACTACAGGTATTTTTTAGGAGTTGAATAAAATGGTTTGGTTCTATTTCATGAAAGTTATTCATTAAAAAACCAACATTGCCACAATTAATGCCATAAAAGGGTTTATGGTATTGTTGATTTTCGCGCATCATTTTTAGCATAAAACCATCGCCACCAAAGACCACAAAAATATCAGCTTCATTTTTTGGTGAATTTTCAATATGCGCAAAATCTTCAGCAACAGAAAGTGCTTTTGGGCTTTGCGCATTTAAAAAATGAATCTTCATGAATAATTAAGCACTTTTCTGGTTTATATTGGGGAGTTGAATCATTTCCATCAATGTTGTTAATTCTTGTTTTGCGGCAATATGCGATAGGCTAATATCTGTGCGTGTTTCAGATAGATCAAGCAGGGTAATGCCGTTTAAAAATAATTCACGGAAAATAACGCGTTCACCAAAGCCAGATGCAAGGCGGTAGCCAATGCGACGCGATAGTGAGGTTAAAACACGCTCAATTTCTTGTTTATTTTTTGAGTTTAAGCTGCTTAACCTGTTCCTAACAACAATCCAATCTATGGAACCGCGACTACGAATCGCTTTTTGTTTTTTTTGTTCCCATACCATTTCAGAATATGTGCTTGGTTTGATAATATCTAGGGAATCAGACTTTAGGCGCACCAGCATATCAAGGTCAATAAAGCTATCATTTAAAGGGGTAATAAGCGTGTCTGCAAAGGAATGCGCAAACCGAGATAGGTGCATGTCGCTTCCAGGTGTGTCAAAAATCACATAGTCATAATCTTTAAAATCTTGCATTGCAGTATTAATAGATTCTTTTTCCGCAGCTTCAGCTTCACTTACATTATCGAGTGTGCTTCTAAAAATTGCTCTATGTTCAGGAATAAGCAAATCTTCTTTTAGATTTTCAATGCGACTTTTTCTATTTTCAACATATCTTGTGAGCGTTCCTTGCCGTGCATCCACATCGATAGAGGCAACTTTGTAGTTTTGTTTTAGAAGATAGGTTATAACATGCATGGATAAAGTGGATTTTCCTGTTCCACCCTTTTCATTTCCAAGAACAATCACATAAGGCTTTTTAATTTTGTCGGTTGTCATACAAACTATCAATATACTTTAGATAATTAATTATACAAATAGAACCAATGCTTGTCCAATAATAGCTTTGTTTTATTTCATTCTTTTATCTTTCAACTGAATATTAGGTAAAATTTCAATAATTGTTATGGTGTTGATCCTTTCATTCATTCCATGCAAACATAAAATTATGTAGGTTTTTAAGGTGTCAATATTTTATGAATTTGAGTGTTATTACAAGGCAAATGACTATTCAAAAAAAAGAAGCCGCACGCAAAGTGAAAACATCTAGCAGTGAATTTAATATTATAGATGATGATCAACAAGATTTATCTAGTTCTATATTAAAAACATCCGCACCTATGTTGTCTACGCCTCTTTTTTTTAATGAAGAGCCATCATCACAGAAGAAAAAACAATTTATGCAAGGCAATTTTATGTTAGATGAATTGCATAAATTGCGTCTAGGTCTGATACAAGGACGTGTATCAAAAGATACGTTAAGGCATTTAGATAAATTAATTCAAAATAAAAAAAATGATTCTGTTATACAAGATGAAAAATTGAAAGATATTTTAGATGATATTGAAACACGTGTAACGGTAGAACTTGAAAAAATACGCATGTTCAGTAATGACATTTAATGTAGAAACCCTAATGCGGGATTGAAAAGTTATTATTGATAGCTAAAGCTGAT
>DPKF01000046.1 GCA_003542655.1 Holosporales bacterium | reverse complement strand
AAAAACAAAAAGAAATACGGATTTGATACAATGGGAGATGATTCATGATCATGTTTGATAAAGTTGTTAATGCGGCTTTGAAAAACCAGCCCAAACTCATGCAACTTAGATCCGTTGTAGAAAAAGAAATTTTGCATCATGATATTTTGCTTGCAATGCGTAATGCAAAACTTTTGACACAGCTGACATTTATTGGTGGAACCTGTTTGAGGGCTTGTTATGGTGGTGTAAGGCTTAGTGAAGACCTCGACTTTACAGGTGGTTTGAATTTTAATAGAGAAAGTCTTATTGATTTGGGCAGGGTAATAACCAGCACGTTAAAAAATAAATATGAACTTAACGTTCAGGTTTCGGAGCCTAAAAAAGATACAGATCTAGTAGACACTTGGAAAATTAGAATTGAAACAAGGGGCGCATCCAAACATTTACCAGCCCAGCGCATTAATATCGATATATGTGCGTTAAAATCTTATGATATTAGCCCACAGATGATTCTAAATCCATATGGAGTGGATTTTGGAACTTCAGGTCTAGTTGTAAATGCTCAAAGTTTGGAAGAAATTTATACGGATAAATTGATAGCATTCGCATTAAGGCCTAATAGGATAAAATACAGAGATATATGGGATATAGGCTGGTGTCACAGCAAAAATATTATACCAACAATAGATCTAATACCGCTCAAAATAAAAGATCGAAAAATTGACTTAACATTTTTTCTTGAAGAATACAAACACAGAGTTGATGCGATGGGAAATGATGAAAAACTTATTCAGGAATTTAAAACAGAAATGCGTCGTTTTTTGACACCTGAGTACACAAGAGATGAAACGCGGTTAGAAGATTTGTGGAACTTTACATCACATTTGCTTAAAAACTTTTATCAACAAATGTTCGTTTTATAGACACTCACCTTCACTGTACCAAACTTCCCCTAAAATAGTCCATAAAATATGTCCCTAAATACAAAGCGTCTCTAAATATATTTTTAGGGTTTATGGACTATTCTTTAAAAATTTCAACTATTTAACTAACTTTTTAGTCGGTAAAAAACCATTTGTTTTGCACACACTCCACCAGATGTGGTTGAAAAGACCATAAAAAATACCTTACACTATATGAAAAACAGTGTCGGATATAATAGATTGTCCGAAAATATTGAGAGTAGAGTTTTTCGTATGATGGTTGGGTATATGCGTATATAGAGAACTATTAAATATAGAATATGCAATCCAGTCTTGAGTGCTATATTTGTCATCAAAAATGCTTACTTTATTCAATATGTATAAAGGCTGCGAACAGAGAACTTGACTTTTACTTTTCTGTATGTTTTTATGATTTCAGAATGTACTAATCTCGGTTTTAGAGCTATGGAGCTCTCATTAAATGCAACTTCAGATCAAAAGAAATTAAACTCTGAAAAGTATAAGCGCTTGTGTTGTGCAAAATATTAATAATGCTGGTACGAGATATATTATAAGACTTACGAGACTCTAATTTTTTAGGGTCTTTTTTGTTTTTTAATTGCAGTACAGGTAGATAGCAGGATAATAAAATGAAAAAATTTAGTAAATCTATTTTTACCGCCATTAATAAAATCTTTAATGTATTTTTAATTTTAGTGTTATTCTGCCATCAATTGGCTTGGACAATGCAGGATTCTCAAAGTGGGAGAGAGGGGGTAGCATCCGCTAATAGGCTCATAAGCCGTAGAGCAATTGACGAAGGATTGGTAACGTCACAGCAATATCTTCAGGAAACAGAGCTCTCTCAACGTAGTATTAAAGGTGATTCTTCAAGTCATATTCAGGCAGAATACACCTCAAAAATGTCGACTGTTTTGACAGATGATGAGGAAGAAATTAAGTGGAGTGAAAAAAAAGAAGCATCACTTTCTGATAATTTTACTATGTTTTCTTCAGGAAAAAGAAAGTTTAGTCTGCTTGAAAAGAGTGATACATTACCGATGAAGAATGGGGTATGTTTGGCTAATTTTGATATCGTCTTGCAACGTACAGGGTTATACTCTTGTCTTACAAACAAAGTATACTCTCTGCAACAGTCCTGTCTGGCTATCTGGGACTTCTTTCCTATACATTCTAATCAGCACGTAAGTGCGTTTCGGATTTTCAACTTTTTTAGTTTGCAATCTATGATGTGCTAAATATGCCAATTTACAGGGAGTCTTGAATAATGAAAAAACAAAGATATATTTGTAAAATATTCCGTTTTTATCTGGTTATTTATTGGATATTTTATCCGGTTTTTCTTCAGGCTTTAGAAATTAGGCAGCTTAATGATTTGCAAAAAATAACGGATACTGACACGCATTTTGTTCTAGAGGAACTTAATGGGTTGTCAGAAAATGAATGGAACCAAGTATGGAAAAAGCTTTCAGAGGTGCAAACTGAAGAACGGGATATTGTGTTTAGAACAACTGGTATGGTTTCTAAAGATGCTTTGTCAGATTTTCAAAAATTGCGCTTAACAAACCATGGTCATCTTGACATTAAGCTTCATAAAGATGATCAAGGATCGGTTTTGTTTCAAGCTAAACAATTAGACAATTTTGGAGAGTTAAGTTTTGAAAGTGAACATCAACATCACAAACTGATATTGAAACAACATTCTATAGGACGTAGCTTATTTCGGTCAAGGTTTGGTGATTTAGCATGTTGGTATCTGCATCCAACAGAAGGTTTTTTTGAAACGCTTGGTAATATTACCGTGCAAGCTTTGGAGCCACTAGATCCAAAATTTCAATTTTTAGCAAGCATTAAAACGAATTCTGTTACTTTTAAGGATATTGCAAATTTGGGTGGAAGAGTCTCCGCAAAAAAGAACATAAGTGCTGTTTTTACCAACGAAGCGTCTCAGGTGAACTTATTTGGTTCATTTTTTGCGGAAGAATGTTTAACTGTACAATCTATTTTTAATCTTAATATTTTAGATAAAGCAGAATTACAGGCAAAAAAAGAACTCCGTTTTACTTGTAGAAATCAAATGACTTTGGAAGCCGGAAGCTTGGTTCGTTCAGCGATGTGTTACCTTGTAGCAAATGGAGGACTGACAGGGGAAGGAGCAATAGATGGCTATGGCGTTAAAATTATCTCTGATAGATTGATAGAGGCAAATCAATTAAAATTTGGGAAGGCTCTTCATATTTTAGAAATGAGCGGTTCTATTGTAGAGGCATCACAAAACTTATCCCCTTTAAAAAGTTTGATTGTTCGAGGAACAAGCAGCGTTAAAAAAGGAGAGTTTTCCTGGAAAGTTGGTGAACTTATGCGTGTTGATACAGGTAATGGAGCTGATTTACAAGGTAGTTTTGAATCTGACAATTATTTGAATATCAATATCTTATCAAGGTATGACTTTAATCCTAACAGGTTATCATTAAAAGCACGCACGCTTCACCTTAAGGCTGATTCTTCCTTAACCATTGATGCTGTAAAAATTGTAGCTAATACCTTGGCTCTTGAAACATCAAATAAAGATAAAAAGCTCTCTCTCACTGGACTACCAAAACCTTTTGATCAGAATTTGGAAAAGATGCGCCTTTATATGATAGGAGGAATCCAAACATCTAATCAAATGGGCACAAATTGGTCCCGGCAATATCATTGGGGATTTAAAGGAAAAAGTCTAAGACTTACTGGATATCATCGCCTTGATTTTGCTGGAATTGATGTTGATGATTATTGTGTTGGTCCCAAATTAGGTATTGGAACAGTTCAGGTAAAGGCGAGAGTCAATCAAAATTATGATGCGAAATTTAACAAACTTAAAAATGACGCTACGTTATCTGTTGACAGTGAGTGGAGTGTTTTTAATAATATTTCAACAAATATTGCATCCATTTTTTTAAGTGGGACTCAAACATCTTTGAAGAATGTGAATGCTGGTCAAACACATCTTACAAGTAATTGTGAAAGAACGCAAACGGCGGGACATAATGTTTTAGGGGCATTACATTTTGGAGAGTTGGCAAAATATGTGAAGATGTGTGGTGTTACGGAGGTAAAAGGAAATCAAAAAACATTTCAGTTTAATGGTAGAGAATTTTTAACGGACAGTAAAAGGAGCCTTGTATTCCAAAATCCGCTGGACGAAGTATTTTTAAGGGCTGACAGGATCGATTTTAAACCAAATCTTAAAGCAAATAAAACAACGTTAGAAGCAACAGTTTTAAATCATGTGGATCCTGAGCAATTTGAAGGAGGAGAACTTACAGTCAAAGCCGATGTTTATGAAGACGGCGTTGAACGGTTGATACAAATGATTGACCGTTGTCAAAACGTTAAAAAAGCACGGATGATTATGTTGACAACCGATTGGCGCAATACGACGGAACGGCATTTTCAGCACCCTGATTTAACACTTGCTTTTAACTCTATTTATAGTAGTGCCTCTATTGATGCGAAAAGAGACCTTTGTCTTATCGGGGTTACAGGAGTGGAGATTGAAACACTTTATGAGGTGGTCAGGAAATATTATCATGCTTCAGATATTTTAGGCTTTAGCGAAACGTCGGGTTCTAGAGATTCTGCTCATTTTAAAAGGGTTGTGATAAACGCAGACGGACATTTGGTTATTGCTGCTGAAGATGGAGAAGCTAGATTTAAAGGTGCTGTTCTTCAGGCTAAAGAGTTAGATATTTTTGCAAAAAGTGTTGTTTTAGGAAGTGTTGTAGCTCAGTTAGAATCGTTCGAACACAAAGAAAGATGGTGGGGGCTTGCAAAAGAAACAATTCGAAAGGTATACGAGGTTGCTTGTGCAACGCAGTTAAGGGGAGTGAGAGGATCTATCAGAGCTACAAAAGCAAAGCTTGTTGGAAAAGGCGCACAGTTTGCTTTCAGTCAATTAGCACTTCATGGGGAAAAGGGAATTGAACTGAGGGGGCAGCTTCTTCATGCAGAAACTGATATTGAAAAAGCTCGGCTTGTTTTAAACTTTTTTGGGTTGGACATTATTGATCCATTTGATGAAGGAATCCCTGTTATAAGCCCCAGTATTTCATGGGGATTTAAAACGACACGATCGCTTATTAACGAAGCCTTTCATCTGATGGGGTCTGTTGCTGCAAATTCTCTTTCTGTTTCAACAGGAGAAAGTGCCTCCGCTGACTTTAGGGGAAGTCATGTTAATGTTCAAGACCTTGAGGCTGAGACAAATAACCTCCTTTTTGGGGGTGCTGAAAGGAGTAGGTCTTGTGAATTGACTTCTAATACAATAACGCAAGGCGTAGCTTTTATGCCAATTTTTCCTTTTTTTGGACCAACAGCATCTTATAGGATGAATAAGCAACGAAATACATGTCGTGGTTGGGATAGTGGTAATGTATGTATTGGTCATCTTCATAACAAACTATCAGATATGAAATTCTATGCAAACAATGTGTTTGGAGGAATTTTTAGAAATTCTGGAAAAGATTTCTCTGTTTTGGTTGACCACAAACAGACAATTGAATCTCAAGACGGATGGTCTTCAAGTGTTGGAATTGGTTATGAAACACTTTCTTTGGGATTTGGCATGAACGGAGGTGAAAAAAGGTCATCCGAAGGAACGGATTTTCATACACCACCTGGATTATTTAGAAGTGATATTCGTTATCCAGATTTTGATAATCGGTGGGGTTTTAATTTTGATGTGACCCTTTCTTTCAATCCGTCAAAATTAGGAGGCGGTTTTGGGTTTCAAGCAGGAGACTATAATTTTTCTGTTCATTCAAGCATGGTAACCGCTTTTATAGGTGGGGGAAATACTACTGGATTTTTTGGAAATCTTTCAAAATATTCAGCAATGGTTGGTGCGAGTGCAAAAATCGGTGTAAATTTTGTTAATGCTATGGGGCTTGCTGATGTACTGGATCAAGAAACAGTCGCTTTCTTTAATCGGGCCGGCCATATTATATCAGCTGTTGATGGAAACATTCAAGGTGCTTGTTCTATCGGAAATGTATGCCAAGGTTGGAAAGAACATTGTAAAAAGGCCGCTGAAGCCAAGTCTATTCTTGAAGCTAATAATTTTCTTGATGAAGAGAATGTTCTCATTGATGTAGAATCGGTTAAAGAAGAACAGGAATCCAGAAAAATAGAATCAATGGAGTTGCTTATAGATCCTACAAAACAACTTGAGGGAGAGAAAACGGCTGTAGGAAAAGGTAAACCCAATGACTTTTTGGTCTGGTTTTCTAAACAAATTGAAAGAGAGAATACAAAAAAAGTAAATAATATTGGTTATCTAAATACTAAACAAAGGGATCCTGCATTTGATCAGCTTATAAAAGCAGGCATTGCCTTTGGTGGTCGAATTAACGATTTAGAAGAGAGATACCCAACGATCGCAAATGTTATGAATTTAGTGGTGAGTGGAATGGCGTTATGTAGGGTTGGCTCTTTGCTTGTAGGGGCCTCTTCGTCAGTAGTTATGCCAATTGCATTAGGAATTTATGTTACGTATGAAGGAAGTCAGTTTATATATAATTACGTGAAGAATAATTATGGACATGAAAACGCTCAATCTCTTATGCGATCTTTATATTTTTTGGGAGAAATGACTTCTGCAGTAAACATGGGGAAAAAAATTCCTAATAATCTAATAAGTAAACTTTTAAATGATTGTGTTATTAAACAAAAACTAGCACCTTATGAACTTGGTTCTGGCAAAAGTATAGCAGAAAGGCTTTTTGGTAATAATTTTAATAAACCTCTGTCTGAGTGGCTTTATATTATAAAGATAAATGGAAGAAATCCTGTTAATAGTAAGTATGCAGGGAAAATATTCTATTTTAATCAACAATGGGTTGCTAAGAATTTGAAAGGTGTGACAGATCCTGTAAAAATTCGAATAATAAAATCATTGGCAGAACGTTTTCCACTTGGTGTGCCTTTTAATCGTAACGGATTTCCAGATTTTTCAAGATACGCAGTAAAAAAAGTTAGAATACCTTTTTCTGGAAACTCAAAGACAGACATTAGATTAGGTGAGAAAGTACTTGGAAAAACACCAGAAGGAAAGGTTTTACATCATCATTGTGATGGTAAGACAATGATACTAATCGATGAAACTATACATAATGCAATTAGACATACTGGCGGGGATGCCATAACGAGATACTTGAATGAGAGTGGGAAAATAACAATCTGGAGTAAATAATAATAAGGAGAAAAAAAATGAAAAAATATATTTTAATAACAAGTGTGTTTTTGGTGATAAGCGGATTTACTTATGGAGGACATGACAATTCTAAGGAATTGGTAGATAATATTCCAGGATACATAGCAAATCGTGAAGATTGGAAGGTGGATCATCTACTCTTGGAGCTTGATCAAAATAGAGAACCAACGATTTTTAAATGGAGTGTTTATGATGAAAAATTCAGTCTGTACTGTGCAAAAAATCCCCTTCTTCATGTTATGAAAATTTTTCAATATTGTGATAGTAATCGTCATATGCATGGTTTATTTGAAAGTATTCACAATAACTATGATCCTGATACTTGGCTTAGAAGAGAGATGAACACTGCTCGTTATAAACGAATTAAAAGTCAATTTCGTATCAATTTTTTTTCCATAAAAGATAAGGTTGATTCAAGACAATGGGGTGATGCGCTTACTTTGGTAGAAAAATTATGGGATGGTTTTGATCAACGAGTCAAAGACACTTTTATTGCCGTTAATTATGCTGATATAACGGAAAAAGCAGTTACTTATGTTGAGGAGCTAGCTAGAATGGTACATATTTTTGAGGTGATGCAACAAAATGACCTAGCTGAGAAGAATAAACAAATTGCGTTAACATCTATACAAAAATTAATAGAAAGTGATAAAGAAAATCAACAAAATTTAGGGGATCAGCTTAGCATCGTTTGGAACAATTTGTATAGAGCAGAACGACCACTTATGCCTGTTAACATTCCTGTTGCCGCACAAGCCCAAGCACAAAGAGATTTAGCGAATGTTTTGTTCCAACAATAATAATAAATAAGGAGAAAAAAATGAATAAACATATTTTAATAATAAGCGCATTTTTGCTGACTGTGAGCCATACATATGGAACAAGAGGTCCTTTGACTGAGCAGTTTATAGGTAGATCGGAAGAATTTCACAGAAAAAATTTGGGACTTAGTAAAATGCAATATATAGAATCTGAATATAGAGAAGGAAGAATATTAAGTGGAGAATCAATTATTCGGTTAAAAGAGAGACTTAATAGAAATGAAGAAGGACTAGATATTCGACGCTGTGAAGAACTGATAGCAGCGGCTGTCAATGTTACCTTGCCAAATGAAATTCGAAGACTTGCTCGCATCTGTCGAACGCTTAATAAAGTAGAAGGAACGAGAGATCTTCTTCTTAATTTTGAAAAACAACGCGATAATATCATTAATCCATTTCCAGAAGATGATGAGCATCGCTATGTTTTACAACAGATGTGGGATGAAGTGTATAACAGACCTCATACTCCCCAACCAGCACCTGATATTCCTGCTGCCGCTCAAGCACAAGCGCAAAGGGATTTAGCACATATTTTGTTTAATCATGAATAATAAGGAACGATTTATGAAATATATTATTTTATTCAGCCTTTCTTTTGGATTGAATATGCTGTTGGCTATTGATGGGCCTAAGTATAATCCCTTCGACCAAGCTCAATCAAATCGTATGCGACCTTATGTGGTTCTTAACGAAGCTTGGCATTATAATATTCATCCAGGTAAAGATAAGGAATATAAATGGCCAACGCTTCGTGTCCCAAATGAAAATGACGGTCGATTTCTCCAAATATTTGAAAATGGTAAAGGTAAAATATTATCAAAAGGTTATTTACAGTTTTATCTTGTTAATCCAACACCAAAAGCATTTAATTTTTTAAAAGAAATTAACGAAAACCATAATGATGAAATATCAGAATATGCTGTCTGTATTTATGGAAATTATTCTCAAGATATTGTTAATGGTATGGGGTTTTTGGGAACATTGAAAGGATTGCGCAGTCTTGAAATAGCGCTTAATTTTAATGATGATGATGCAAGACGGTCTCTTATGAATGCTCTTGTTGCGGATGATTTCGGACCTTTAACCCACCTTACGTTTCATTGGTGTGGTTTTAGAAAGAATCATATAGATATCTTGGTAGATGCGATGACGGATGGTCGTCGCAAATTCAATAATTTATGCCATATTGGTTTTCCCATGAATCTATTAAATAGTGACATACTAAAAAAGGATGATAATACCAATGTTTCAACTGTGTCAAAACTTATTAATCAGATGAAGAAAAATAAAATAGAAGGAAATATAGCTGGTGAAAATCTCACCCTTGATTTATCAGGAAATGATTTGGTATCCCTTTTTCCGTCACAGGAATGGTATATAGGTGAAAGAGATGAACGACAGGAAGGTCATATAATTTTATTTGATTGGTGTCCTGTTAGTGTTGACGATTTTACGGGAGGTAAAGCTGGGTTTGATCTTGAACAAAAAAAGATTTTTGGGTCATTAGCTACCTATAAAAATAGAATGTTACGTAGAATGGGGTTTGATTTTATTGCAGAAAATTTACTTTTTGAAAAAATGGAGCAGAATATGTTCCATAATTGGCTTGTATTTTTTCAATATGTTAATGAAAGTATGGTAGATGCGGTTGTTCTACCAGATTCTCTTGTAGTTCTACCAGATTCTCTTGTAGATATACAAGATGATCCAGCTAAACCTAATAAATCCCTGGAATTATTGATAATGGCACTGCCTGAAACAATTAAGTCCCTTATCCTAAAAAGTGAAAATTATTTGAGTTCTTTTACGTTTATAAAACGCTTTCAACATCTTGTACGATTGAACCTTCATCAAAGTAATTTACCGCCTTTAAAAGCTGAGGATGATATTGGTGAATTGGAACACTTAAGGTATTTATCCTTGGATAATTTTTCTTTCAACACTCTCAATAATGAAACTACTGTTTTTCATTTGATCAAAAAATTACGCAATCTAAGTATATTAGCTTTTGAAGACTGTCAAGATCTTACAGCTAGTATTGTTCTTTCTATATTAGAAAAGACGGATCATTATATTCCTGAATTATCTGTTTTATCTTTTGCCAAAAACACGGTAAGAGAGGGGTATTTTTTGAACGATCTAGCCATCATAAGAAAGATTATAGATGATCATCTAAAAGGGCGTGAAAATTTATTACAGTTAGATATGTTAGATATGAAAGGCGTTAAGCCAGAAGAGATTGATAGATTAATAACAACTTATAAGGAGGCGAATCGTAATCTAGAAGAAAGTAAAGATTTTGCAGTTTTAAGTTTTGAAAATGGAGATATAGGTGGATATAATACCTTTAAGAAATTGGGTGATATGTTTTCTAATCTTCCCGGTTATTACGAAAATGCTGAGGAAATAAAACAGCGACATGAAAAAGCAGAAAGTTTTTATTTAAAGGCAAACAATCTTCTCCTTACAAAGTATATTGAAGAAATTCTTGAAGGTATGCAGGAAGTTCACCCTTATAATTATCGGACTGATTTGCTCCCTCTACAGAAAAAAAGCGAAATGTATAAAGCGTTGGTGGACACGATCCTTGGTAATTTAGACTTAACACTAACAGATGAGGAGATAAAGAGAAGGCGCTGTTTACAAGAAAAATTTTTTAAAGATAAAGCAGATTTAGTTATTGCAGCGAACGTAGAATCTCGAGAAAAGTTCTTTAAATCCCTTCCTGAACAGGAACAAAAACGTCGTCTTTTAAAAGCAGCGGTGGCTGCTACAGTGGAAGGTGTGAGAGTGAATGCTGAAACAATAAAAGAAAAGGCCTTTGAATGTCTCTTCAGCAATTGAAAATGCGCTCTATAGGTAGTGGATTGCCCCCGGAAAGTAGGACACAGTGTTCAACCAATGAAGGGTATAAAAATGAGGAGACCATTCAAAACCAGGGGCAAGATTAATAATTGTAGAGTAGCCGGCCCCGGTTACCCAGGGCCAGCCCTCGTGGAACGAAGCGTGCAAGTTTCCCCGCACTTCGCTCGGGCCCGCATAAGGCAGTTAATCGAACTGCCCGGCTAAACCAGACTTTTGGATGGTTTTTCTCCACCGTTGCAAACTCCTTTTCCGTGCATCAAAATAGTCTTTGAATTCAGGATTAAAGGGCGTTGCAGCAGCTTTGATCTTCGTATGGCGCCAGATTTTGGTATCCTGCATATTTCTCAATATAAGTGGTTTATCTTGATCACTTTTATCTTTGATTGTTGCATGAAATCGCCAATGATCACCCTTAACTTGTGTGAAATATTTCGAGACAATCCAGCGCTTACCTTTGCGCGCGTGTCTTTTATATCCCCACTTCAGTAATTTGTTGAACAGCTCATTATCGACGTTTGAGAAGGTTTTAGACGATATAGCCCCTTTATAATAATTGCTCCACCCTATAATTTTGGGATTTAAGGCGTGGATTAATTTATATGTCGGGAGTGCTATACACTTTTTGATCACACTTTTTAAGTGACGTTTAATCGAGATCACATTTTCTTTTGATGGTTTTATCAAAAGAACCTGAGCATCTTTTATGCCCCTCTTTTTGTATTTTTTGAAATTAAAACCCAAAAAGTTGAACCCATCATTTATATGTGTGATCTTTGTCTTTTTAATGGATAAAGTTAATCCTCTTTCCTTTAAAACACTTTCCAGCTTTGGTTTCACCTCATTTTCAAGAAGTTCTTTAGAAGCACCCGTAATAATTCCATCGTCTGCATAAAAGATAGAATTAATTTTCTTTCCTCTATGTTTGGGTAGATTTTTATTAGGTGTTACCTCTTTTTCAATTCCTGATAGCGCCATGAGCGCTAATGTCGGTGAAATTATGCCGCCTTGTGGTGTTCCAAGATCTGTTGGATGTACTTTACCCTTTTCCATAAAACCGGCTTTTAAAAACTTTCCAAGGATTTGCTTGTCCATTGGAACATTCTTCAGCAGCCAATTGTGATCTATTAAATCAAAACATTTATGAATGTCGACCTCTAAAACCCACTGCGCTGAGTTCCTTCTGCTAAGGACATTAAATCCTTTTTCAATTGCATCTTGAACACAGCGTTTTGGTCTAAATCCGTAGGCATTTGGGTCAGCTCTCTCTTCTGCAACCGGAGATAAAGCCATGTGCCATAAGGATTGCATAGCTCTATCTTTTAGTGTTGGAATTGAAAGCGGTCTTTTCCCACCAGATTTCTTATCGATATATATCCGCCTTAAAGGCATTGGTTTGTAACCTTTGCGCTTTAAAGTGAATACGGCCTTAGCTTTTTGAAGCGATGTGCTCCAGCAAACTTTATCAACACCGGGTGTTTTACCTCCTTTGTTGTCTGTTATCTTTTTAACGGCCAAACATTTGCCGTAAAAAGATGTGCTAAGAATACGTTGCAAAGCTTCCACTTTACCCCGTTTTCCTTCGCGTTCAGCCTTAGCGATACGACATTGAATCCGAAAAACAAACTGTTTAATGACGGACCAATTTAAGTTGTCCCAATCTATTTCACGGTTGTCAGGTGATGCACCAGTAATTGATTTATTCAATTCTGTCATTTGCTTTTCTCCTTTCTATCAGTTATTCAATGGCTCTCGCCAGTTTACACCTGTTTGAAGTCAGCTCCCTTTCGGGCCAGGTAATGTTGCAACCTGTATCCAAACCATTACAGCCTGGCATTCGCTTTTTCAAACATCCTCTGCCTGCATGATCATCAGTTTTTCTTGAGATCAACTTTCCAGATTACTTATAAATAAACAATCTGGAACCATACAGGTTTACCACGTTCCGTTCAAAGAGCACGCTGATTTAGTCGCCTGCTATAGACCGGGTTAGCAATTGAACTGCGGATAGAAATAGTCGAGTAAGCAGGCCACATTACTG
>DPKF01000149.1 GCA_003542655.1 Holosporales bacterium | reverse complement strand
GGATCAACTACTGAAGAGAGAATTGGTTCATCAACAATTAATGGTGCCTTAAGCAATTTATCAGCAGTGATCGGTGGAAACGGGAGCTCCATTGCAGAGCAATTGGGTGACCCTGTGACTGGAACAAATGGTCTTGCAAGCTTAATTAGAAATAATGGTGCACCTGTTAACACAGTGAACGGTTTTGATTGCAATAGCTTTGATGAGGCAACGTCTATCAACGAACAACTAGCTGCTTTCTTAGCTATTTTAAGTGCAAGCCCAAATAACCAGGGTACTAACATCCCTCATGGTTTATACTCTTCGCTAAGAGATGTTCTTGCTGCACTTAGCCAACAAGATCCGTAAAATTATAGGTTCTGATACTGTCTTAGGTATTAAGAGAAAACATTACAAAAGAATCATCGGGCTAACCCGCAACCAGTTGCTCGTTATATTTTAAAGGTGATTTTAAATTTTACATTATAAGTGCTTGCATTAATGCTATAATTCGCAGCATTACGATGAAACACGTTGTCGTTTTTATAATCCGTATAGTCAGCTTCTAAACCAAGAGAAATATTTTTATCTAAAGGAATTTCCACCCCAAATCCTGCTAATACACCCTTTTTATATCCTCTGGCAATATAGGTTTGCACGTCTTCATTACCCGGATAAGCAGAGGTTACAGTTCGATGAGTAAGTGCTACACCACTTTTTATATAAACCAAGGCATTGCCGGCATGAACACCTATACGAACAGCCGCTGTATAGTTATCCTTGAATTGGTAAGTAACGCTCTTCTCAAAATAAGTTTCATTTCGGGTTACTCCCTTAAGCAAATAATAATTGGCGGTTATTTCACCCCCTAAATAAAGATTATCGTCATAAACCTGCCCTAAAACAGTATGAATGCCAATTAAACCCCCATTAGAACCGATTGTTTCTATTCCACCAGATCCGGGTTCAGCGAGTGGGTTACGATTAGTTTGTATATAATTATTTTGCGCTAACAAATGTGTAAAACCAGTATGTAGGCCAAAAAACATACCTGAGAAGCGATCTTGTGAATCGCTTACTATTTTTTGAGGCGTAGAAAATGGTTGGTTTTCTTTTGGAATCGTGCCGTAAGCACTAGAAAAAATTGTTATCAATGAGCTTCCAAAGAAAAATATTTTTTTGATATTAATGTTTTTTTTATACAGAGCACTCATATACAACATAAAATTAATCTAAAACTTTACTTTAATTTTATATTAAAGCCTCAAGAAAAGAAATAGGCCTTCTGGACGCAAACCGCCGAAATTTCTGGTGACTTCTATAAAATCCAATGTGACTGTAATTTACCCACTTTTTTGAGGTTCTGATACTGTCTTAGGTGTGAAGAGCAAAAATTAGGATCAAAAGGTTTATTATGCTTCACTACGCCAAAAATAATGTGTAACAGTTTTCGCATAATGGCAATCAAAATAAGCTTAGTTGGTTTTCCCTTACTAGCCAATTTTTGATTTAGTTTCACAAAAATAGGGTTATGTTTTTTAGCAACAATTGCTGGAAAATAGAGTGCTTTCCTTAATGTAGATGATCCCATTTTTGAAATAGTACTTCTTCCCTTTACAGACGTTCCCGATGTTTTATGCTTAGGCGTAAGTCCTGCATATGCGGCAAGTTCTCTTGCATTAGTAAAATTATCTAAACATGGAGCCTCCGCTAAAATAGCCACAGCAGTTAATCTTCCAATTCCTGGAATTGTTTGAATGTGTGTTACTTTATTTTTAATATCCTCTGTTTTGTCTATTAGTGTGTTGATTTCTGCTTCAACAGCGATAGTTTCCTTGGATATTGATTTTTCTAATCGTGCATAAGCCTTACAAACTGAATTTGCTAGGTGCTTTTTATTTTCAAGGTAGTTTTGGACTTGTTTCGCCTGATGCTTAAGATTTTGCAAACAGCGATAAAGATCTTGTAATACTTGTAGATTTTTCTCTCTAGGGCTATATAGGGGTAAATCATTTTGTTGGGCAAACTCAGCAATTAATTTTCTGTCGACTTGATCCGTTTTATGACGTGATAATTTACTTTTAGCAAAGGCGTTAATGCATAAGGGATTTACAATATGAACATCATGTTGATTATTATATAAATAATGCGCAAAGGATCTGCCATAACTACCTGTTGCTTCCATGCATGCTTTAACATGCTGTATATTGTGTTTTTTTATCCATTTTTCAAAGGACTTAAAACCATGTTGATTATTGTCAATTTTTGTTTGATAATGCTTGTTATCAATGAGCAGTGAAAGTGATAAGTCTAATTTTGAGACGTCAATTCCTAATGATGGCTTAATCATTTTAGTTCTCCTTGGTTTGAAGGTTACAAGTTTAAAGGCTTAGCTAACCATGTGTGCGCAGAATAAGTTTAAAACTTTTCTTAAGATACTGTTCAGCTTTTGGCTTTATGAAAGAGGGCTCTTATCAGAATCACAGATTGAGACATCTTGTCGCATCTACAGAGTCACCTCTTTCTACCTTTAAAAGTAAGCTAACTCCTTTAAAGGCACTTGTGCAAGATATACTTACATGACTAAGTTACATGTCGCATCTATTAAATTACTTTCAAATATTTAGTAAATATGCTATATTCCCTGTTTTTAGACGCACTAAGCCATTAGATGTTTAAAATTCTGATAAGTTGATTTATTTACATCAAATCCATCAATTTGTCCTT
>DPKF01000056.1 GCA_003542655.1 Holosporales bacterium | reverse complement strand
ACTCCAGGAAATATCAATGAGCCAAAAAAAGCTGAAAACATTTCCGCTTTTTCTGTAAGGTTTCCAAATGAGATAGTACAGGAAATTGATCAAATTTGTAATATTAATTACATTACACGCTCATCCTGGCTAATAACAGCCGCAAGGGAGAAACTTTTAAAAGAAAGAATGAAGGGGAGAGAAGAAATAATATCGAAAATAACTTCGCAAGAATCATAGCAGGATATTCCAAGAAACTGCCATGATTCAAAACGAAATTTCGTTCTGAGTTTGACCAATAAAAATTAGACAAACTGAACCTATATCAATAAGTTTATTATGTCAATAATTGCCCTAAAAGTCAAACTCTATGTTACTTTAAATAGAGAGTTTAACCATGACAAAAAACCACACCCTTATTGCACAAGCGAACCTTATTGATGAATTTGGTCGTACTGGTGCTCAGTTTATAAATCAAATACACTACTGGCTTCAAAAAAAGAATGTTGGCATCAGCCACGACGATAAGAAGTGGGTATACAACACTGCTGAAGAGTGGGGCAAGCAACTTCGTGTTTCCTCAAGAACAATCCGTAATTATATAAGATTGTTCTTAAACAAAAACGTCATTCAAGTTGATAAACTCAGTAAGCATAAATCAAATCGTACCAATTATATAACCCTCAATTATAAAAAATTGGAAGGCCTGAATCCTCAAAAGAAAAGGGAAAATAATTCCCAACCTTTAGGAAAAAAATGCCCAATGGTTATACAGGAGAATACTAACAAAGATTTAAATAATAAATCAGACAAAATAGTTTCTAAGGCGTTAACGGTAAAACAAGCCGAACAAGTCATTCATAAAAATATAAAAAATAATGGGGTAGGGGAGAAAGAAGAAATATCAGGTATTTCAAATACGAATATTTCAAAAATAGATACTCAAACCACCGTTAAAAATACAACTGTTCAGGATATGCTGGTTCTTTGGAACCAAACTTTTTCATCGTCCTCAACATTTATGAATAAGGATTTGGCCCCCTTATTGCTATCTGCTTTTAAACAAAAATGTGACGGTCAGATGAAACGGTGGCAGAACTATTTACACCGTCTTCAAAGCAGCGAATACATTACTTCTCAAGAATTTAACTTAACATTAAACTGGGCCCTTAAGTTTAAAACGATGGATCGAATTTTTAATGGAGAGCTTGGCGCTAAAGACATTCCAGTTCAATTAGACGCAAAAATGGAGGAGAGTCGGGCGCTTGATCATATTCAAAGCACTACAACCACTGAAGAAGAGTCTTGCCGAAACATTAGATCTCTCATCTTACAAAAACTAGGAGCAAATACCTATAATGCTTGGTTTACAAAGGTTAAATTTGTAGGGGTTGCAGGAGAGATCAAGATGAAAGCAGAAAACAAGTTTATTGAGGATTATATACTGCAACATTTTGGCAGTGTATTTTCTGTGTAGGTTGTATGAAATATGCTGATATAATGTAACTCAAACAAACACTTTTGGATTACGTAACCAATGAACAAAATGATTGATTATTTTAAAGCTTTAGGTTGTGAGTTTGTTAACCTGAGGGAAAATCGTGGTTTTATATGGTCAAATTCAACGATAAAGGAGTTTTATTTTAATTGTTTTTTTTACCCAGATTTCTCTCTATATGAAACAGTAGAAAGATATAACTTAGAAAAGTTTACTCACAAAATGATAGAGAAGAAAAATCAATTTGGTGTGTGGAGCAGCGGGGAAAATAACATTGATGAAATCGTTAAGCCCTACTTACTTAATAGGCAACAGTCCACAGTTTCTTATCTTGAGCTTGACTTACTAGGTTTTGAAAAGGCACAACACAAAGAAATGTTTTCCATCGTTCAGGTTTGTAATGCAGAGTTATTAACGTTATGGTGTGATGTATTTCAATCATCATTTCGTATAAGCGATTTAAGCAAAACAGTACTCTATAGTGTACTCTTTTCAAAATTATCTAGTAAAACTTTACATCACTATCTTTTGTTTAAAGGTAATACTCCATCGTCAGCATTAACAACTCTTAGTCTAAAAAATGATGAATTTGGAATATACAATGCAGCTACAATGGATTCTGAAAAGGGAATAGGCGCTATGACATATTTAGTCCAGAGAGTGATTGAAAAAAATTCTAATAAAAAATGCTATGTTTTTAGTAAAAAAATTAGGAATAACTTATTTTCAGATATTGGCTTTGTTAAAAAACATACATATTCCTTAGATTGCTTTTCTTCTCTGTAATTGGTGTTTTGGGGGAGAGGTGAAAGAAAATGAAACTAAAAAGGACGCCAGGAATATAACCATCTAAAAAAAGATATTTTTTAATGGCGAGGTTCCAGACTGAAACAAAAAGAAGACCACAAACAGTTCCTAGAATGAAGGTTTTTTGAGAAAATATTTTTTTATATAGAATATAGGTGAAGGGTATAAGAATAGTTGGCCCCCAAAAACTTACCGAAAAAACTATAATATCCATTATATTTTTAAAATGATCAGCCAATAAGACTGAGGCAATTCCAATAATAACAGTCGTACCTTTCATTAAGAGTATTTGGGTTTTTTCTGTTGGTTTGCTCTTTATTAATGGAAGCAATATGTCTTGAACACAAGCTAAGCACACAACATGTAGAACAGAGTCAAGTGTTGACATAAGCACAGACAGTAAAGCTGCTATTGATGCTCCAATAAGAAACGGAGGCATAAATTTATTGATTGCAAATGGTAGTACGGCTTGAGAATTTATATGGGGATCGACAGCAAACGAAAAGAGAGCAATTGCAGCTAATAGAGAGATAAGGGCAACCGTTAAAAACCCTGTTGTTTTTGTTATAAAAATAGCCTGTTTAATATCTTTTGACATAATGAGTCTGTGTATGACAGAGGGACCTAGCGCACTAATAGACATGACAAAAAATAGAGTCACTGCATGAGGTAGCATCTTTATATCGTATAGAGGATTGAGTTTTTCAAATGGGAAAGTGGTAAAGGATGTGGTGTCTTCTTTATAGTTGACAGCGCATAAAAATAACAATGGAACAAAAGCTGCAATAATAATAAATTGAATAACATCAGTTTTAACCACAGCACGAATTCCACCTGCCGCAGAATAAACAATGGCGATTGCGCATGAAATGAGGGCTCCATATAGAAATTGAATATTTAAGAAGTATTCAAATATAAATCCCATTGCAATCATTTGTTGTGCAACACAAGCAACAGACGTTAGTACGATAAAGATGCCACAAATAATCCTACCTATTTTCCCATAATGTTTTTCAAAAATATCCCCCATCGAGTTTACATGTAAATAGGGACCCATTTTAGGAGCAATAAATTTTGGATTGCCCCCGGAAAGTAGGACACACTATTATGAACCTGTGTTCAACCAATGAAGGGTATAAAAATGACACGCAAACACAAAGCATACACTGAAGATTTCAAACAAGAATCTGTAACTTTAGCTTTAAAATCTGAATCCATATGTCAAACGGCAAAAGATTTAGGCATACCAGAGGCCACGCTTTACGGTTGGATCAAAAATGCGACACGGCACACAACCAAGCATACGGCACAAGAAAGTAAATTAGACTTACATGAAGAGCTTAAAAAACTTAGAAAGGAAAACGCTCGTTTAAGGGAGGATAGGGAAATATTAAAAAAAGCCGCAGCGTATTTTGCCAAGGAAATAAAGTGAAATACGCCTTCATCAAAAGCAATAACCATCAGTTCAGTGTAACGAATATGTGTATTATATTAGGGGTTTCTAAAAATTGTTATTATCGCTGGCTTCATTATCCAGTAAGCAATAGAGACCAAGCTAACATCCTTTTGTTAAAACAAATAAGTGAAGCGCATAACAACGCAAGACAATTATATGGCTATAGAAAAATACACGCAGCATTAAAAGCCGTTAATGTTAATAGCAGTAAGAATAGAATATATAAAATCATGAGTGAGGCTGGATTACACTCTAAAATTAGAAGACGTTTTAAGGCCACAACGAACTCTAAGCATAAATTACCGGTTGCTGAAAATCTACTAGACCGACAATTCACAATAGATTCTCCAAATACCGTATATGTTAGCGACATAACGTATATTAGAACACGTGAGGGCTGGCTATATCTGGCGACAGTTCTTGATGTGTATTCCAGAAAAATCGTTGGATGGTCGATGTCTGATCGTATGGAAGCCATATTAGTTGAAAAGGCTTTGTTAATGGCTGTTTGGAACAGAAAGCCGGCACGTGACTATACGCTCATGCACCATTCTGACAGAGGTTCTCAATATGCTTCCAAATCTTTTCAGAGTATATTGAAGCTACATAAAATAAAGTGTAGTATGAGCCGTAAAGGTAATTGCTGGGACAATGCAGTAGCTGAGAGCTTTTTTAGCATCTTAAAAACTGAATTAATCTACGCTTGCACCTTTAAAACAAGGGAAGAGGCACGGCTTTATATATTTGAATATATTGAAGTCTTTTATAATCAAGAACGACTGCATAGTTCTCTTGGATATAAATCGCCTGCGCAGTTTGAAAAGGCCGCGTAATTCTCACAATCAATCGTCCTACTTATCGGGGGCGATCCAGATTCAGAGAGTTTAAAAAATGGACTTCAAAAAATCATTGATGATTTAATGGAACAACTAGAATATAATTTTCATAACTGTGATAGGGTGACAAAATTAAAATAGAAACCATGGTTGTTTTATTTTTTACATTACGGTATAAATAAAAAAATTTGATTTTATGGTACACTGGATGAGTATGTGCAATATAAAAATATAGTGACCCTTTTTGTATGAATCAAGCTAAGAAGAATGATTTTGATATAATTGCGTCCTTATCTGGTGTTCCTGATGGGTATTTGCCTTATTTTTATTGTCTGTAAACGCCTTGAAAGTGTTGTATAGTCTGGTGAATTTAGCTTTGATCCCATTAACGTTAAGAGTGAATTGATAAATCCTTCTGTTTGACGAGGCGGTCTTTTATACATAAACCTCATTGTATGACAAGCTGCCATAGCATAAATCAGAAAATTTCCGTTGAGCACCGCTTAACCTTAGTTTTCAGAGGGTTCATGCTATTGTTTAAGGACTTCTTCTGTAAACCAAATGGTGATACTTCAACGTTTTACCAAAGATTTATTGTAAGTCACCCAATCACGTTTGTTATAATGATTTTTTGTAAATTTATGTCGGACGCCATCTTTTAATTTATTCGGCACGTGCTTCCTTTTGCTTGTTTTTTTTATGTAATATTTTACGCTAATTTCCTATTTATGCAACACGGCCATTCTCAGTACCATGCTATTTCATCAAAATTAACTAAAAATTTATTATATTCAATGTAAAATTAAAATACAGATTGATATTCGTTATTTTTATATGCCTGAAAAATTCACAAACTATTTGAACACTTTCGTTATAAATCTTATTAAATTTTTCACTGTGCATGCGCGCGTAACATTATTTTTTTTAGGAATACTTGTAAGTTCACTTGGTTTCTTTTTCTTTGTAAAACTCTCAAATCCACCTGTAAACAATGCGCCGTATAGTGTACCGGTTAGTGTTTTTTCTGTTCAAAAAAAATCTATTAATTTTTATGAAGAATTGCCGGCGCGCGCAGTACCATATTTGGTAGCAGAAATTCGCCCACAGGTAACAGGTATTATCATAGATAAGCTGTTTGAAGAAGGTTCTTATATTGAAAAAGGACAGCCGCTTTATCAAATTGATGCTAATCTTTATCTTGCAAAATATAATAGTGCCATTGCAGATCTTACAAAAAAAAAGTCAACGCTTACAACAATTACAGCAAAAGCAAGTCGTTACAGTAAAGCTGTTAAAATTGGCGGCATAAGTAAGCAAAATTACGATGATATTTTGGCCGAACTTTCTGCTGCAAAAGCAGATGTAGGCATTGCTGAAGCAGCGTTAGAAACGGCTAAAATTAATCTATCTTATACGAAAATGCTCTCTCCTGTTACTGGCTGGATTGGAAAGTCAGAAGTCACAAAAGGGGCGCTTGTAACGGCGAATCAAGAAAAAGCAATTGCACGCGTGACACAGCTTGATCCAATCTATGTGGACATATTACAACAATCCGACGATCAAAATAATAGTATACGATTCCTTAAGGATGAGCAGAAACTTAATGCCGTCACTCTTCTGTTAGCAAATCAGGATTCACCCTATAATCATAAAGGAACAATACAGTTTACTGATACAACAGTTGACCCAAGTACTAATTCAATTTTGCTTAGAATAATCTTCCCCAATCCAGACAAAATACTACTCCCTGGATTATTTGTTCGTGCCAAAATGAAAACGTTAACAATTGAAGGGATTCCTGTGCCACAAAGATCAACAATTATTAATGCAGATGGGTCGAAAAAAGTATGGGTTATTGATAAAGATAACAAAGCAATACCAAGAACAATTATTGCAAAAAAAATGATAGAGGATTCTTGGGTTGTCGAAAGTGGTCTTGAATCTGGAGAAGATATAGTATACGAAGGAATTCAAAAACTTAAACCTAATATCACAGTCACTCCATCACGATTTCAGGAATCTGGACGTTCTGACGCATCTTTCATGAAGCAGGATCAATCATGACACATTTTTTTCTAGATAGACCTGTTTTTTCTTGGGTAATATCTATTTTGATTATGTTTGCTGGCATGCTATCTATTGCATACCTTCCAGTTGAACAATATCCAAATATAGCACCGCCTACAGTTACTATTAATGCAGCTTACCCAGGTGCCGATGCACAAACAATTGAAAATAGTGTCACGCAAATTATTGAGCAAAAATTAACGGGTATTGATAATCTACGTTATTTAAATTCTAAAAGTTTGGATGGTAGTTCTAACATTACAGTCACTTTTGAGCCTGGAACGAATCCAGATATTGCACAAGTTCAAACACAAAATAAAATTCAGCTAGCTATACCACAGCTACCTTTATCCGTTCAACAACAAGGTGTTGTTGTCACAAAATCAAATCCGAATTTCTTACTTGTCGTGGGTTTTTACTGTGATGATAATACTTTAGATCAGAAAGATTTAGGAGATATTATCGTATCTAAAATTCAAGATAGTATTTCCCGCATTCCTGGTGTTGGTAGTCTGACAGTTTTTGGAAATCCACATGCCATGCGTATATGGCTTAATCCTGATAAACTTTTAAGTTATGGACTAACAACTCTTGATATAAAAAACGCCGTTCAAGATCAAAATATAGATATTTCTGCAGGCCAGCTAGGCGGACTCCCGGCGGTTCCTGGGCAACAACTTAATGCACCTCTTATCGCGCAAAGTATGCTGAAGTCACCGCAAGAATTTGAAAATATTATATTGCGGGTTAATTCTGATGGCGGACAAGTACGCCTTAAGGATGTGGCACGTATTGAATTAGGATCTGATGCATATACACGCGACGTACGGTATAACAGACATCCAGCATCTGGTCTTGCCATCAGTTTAGCAACGGGCGCTAATGCACTGACAACAGCCGATGCTGTAAAAGAAAAAATAGCGCAACTTTCTGATACGTTGCCACCAAATATTAAGATTGTATATCCGTTTGATACAACGCCGTTTATTGAAATCTCCCTCAAAAATATTCTAAAAACATTGTTTGAAGCTGTTTTTCTTGTCTTTATTATTATGTACATTTTTTTACAAAATTTTAGAGCGACTTTAATTCCCACCATCGCTGTTCCCGTCGTATTGCTTGGTACTTTTGGAGTTCTTGCAGCTTTTGGTTTTACGATCAATGTTCTAACGTTATTTGCCATGGTCCTAGCCATTGGCCTTTTAGTTGATGATGCGATAGTTGTTGTTGAAAATGTTGAACGCATCATGAAAGAAGAAAAAAAATCTGCTAAGGAAGCAACACGCAAATCCATGGATCAAATTACCGGAGCACTTGTTGGTATCACATTAGTTTTATCATCTGTATTCGTGCCAATGGCATTTTTTAGTGGATCTGCAGGTGCAATTTATAGGCAATTTTCAATTACACTTGTATCTTCCATGGTGTTATCTGTCATTGTTGCGCTAATCCTTTCGCCTACACTATGTGCAACAATTTTAAAACCTCAAGAAGAAAAGAAAAAGGGCTTTTTTGGATGGTTTAATCGTAATTTTGCAAATTGTAGAGAAGTTTATATTAAGGGCAGCAGAAACATAACGAAACGAATTTTTCGATTTATTATGATTTATATTGGCATACTTGCCTGTATAGCACTTATTTTTATAAAATTACCAACTTCATTTTTACCTGATGAGGACCAGGGTATAATGTATTTACTGCTTAATACGCCTTCAGGTTCTACTGCTGAGCGCACTTTAGAAAGTACTAAAAAAATTGAGGACTATGTTTTAGATAAAGAAAAAAATAATATAGAGCACCTTTTTACAATTGTTGGATTTAATTTTTCAGGCGTTGCCCAAAATGCTGGAATGGGTTTTTTAAGTCTAAAAAAATGGGATGAACGCAAAGATGAAAATCAAAGTGTCTTTTCCATTGCAAAACGCACAATGTATGCATTAATGCAATTAAAGGATGCTATGGCATTTGCTATTTTCCCGCCCCCTATTAGAGAACTGGGTACAGCCTCCGGATTTAATTTTCAATTGATAGATAGAGCTGGGCTGGGGCATGACACCCTAATAAAAGCACGAAATCAACTTTTTTCTTTAGCATCTGCAAATCCAAAAATAGTTGGCATTAGAACCAATGGACTTGAAGATGTACCACAATTTAAGTTGCACATTGATAGTGAAAAAGTCAAAGCGATGTTTTTATCTATTTCAGATGTCAATAACACGCTACAAACGGCATGGGGGTCTAGCTATATAAATGATTTTCTTGATCACGAGCGCATTAAAAAAGTGTATATTCAAGCAGATTCAATTTATCGTATGTCACCAGATGACATTAAAAAATGGTATGTGCGCAATAAAAATAATGAGATGATTCCCTTTAGTTCTTTTTCACAAGGATCATGGAAATTTGGATCACCAAAATTAGAACGTTTTAATGGTGTATCGTCAATTGAAATTCAAGGGTCTGCAGCAACGGGTGTTAGCACAGGCGAAGCAATGCAAATAATTGAAACCATATCGCTGGAACTTCCTAAAGGCATTGCAATTGAATGGATTGGCCTTTCTTACGAAGAACGTCTAAGTGGATCTCAAACGAAAATTCTTTATACTTTATCGTTATTATTCGTATTTTTATGTCTTGCTGCACTTTATGAAAGTTGGGCAGTACCTCTTGCTGTGATTTTAACTGTGCCGTTTGGTATATTTGGGGCTGCACTTTTTACGTGGGCCAATAATTTTCAAAATGATATTTATTTTCAACTTGCATTATTAACAACAGTCGGGTTAGTCGCTAAAAATGCTATTTTGATTATTGAATTTGCAAAAAAACAATATGAAAGCGGTATGGATATAACTGAAGCAGCACTTATGGCTGCCAAGCTGCGCTTTCGTCCAATTGCGATGACATCTATGGCCTTTATTCTTGGAGTTATGCCCTTGGCTCTGTCAACAGGGGCAGGATCAGCGGGGCAAAACGCGATAGGTGTTGGCGTGATAGGCGGTATGGTTGCAGCAACATTGGCTATATTTTTTGTGCCGATGTTTTACATTATCGCGCAAACACTCAAAAAAGGTTCCCGTGCATGAAAATTTGTTTCCTGCTTCTTTTGCTTACTGGTTGTACAAGTTTAGCGCCTGAATATACACGGCCAACCCCCCTTATACCTACAGGTTGGGATTTTTTTAACAATAGCCAGCAAGAAAATGATATATCTCTTGATACTCAACAAGGGAAGGCGTCACGAGAAACATCTTGGAAAAATTATTTTAAATCCCCGGAATTACAGAAAATTATTGAGGCTGCTATATCATATAACCATAGTTTACGTATCGCTGTTTTAAATGTGCAATCTGCTCGCGCGTTATATCAAATAGACTTTGCCAATTTGCTTCCACGTGCAGGAATTAGTATAGAAGGATCAAAACAAAGTATGGCAAATATGACAGCCTATAAAGCGAATATAACGCCAACCTTTGAAATTGATTTATTTGGTCGTCTACAAAGTGAAAATGATAGCGCACTTGAGTCGTATTTTGCAACAGAGTCTGCACGCGATGCCGCGCAAATTATTTTAATTGCAGAAACAGCAAATGCCTATATTCAATGGTTAGCAGACAATAAAATTCTGCACATTACAGAAGATATACTAAAAAATAAACAAAAATTTTACGATATCATGAAACATAATTATCATAATGGTGTTGCCGATGATGTCATGCTTGCAGAAGCATCATCTGCACTAGAAAGGGCCAGGGGTGATCATGCACTGTACATACGTCATGTCCAAGAGGATGAAAACGCTATTTTATTGCTGGTAGGGCAAAAGAATAAAGAACTCGTAATCTCAAAAAACCTTGACCATCTTGAAATAATAAAAAATCTGCCAGAGGGATTATCGTCATCTATTCTGCTTGAACGTCCCGATATTGTTCAACAGGAACATAAGTTAAAGGCTGCTAATGCGCATATTGGTGCTGCAAGAGCTGCCTTTTTCCCCAAGATCAGTCTAACAGGGACATATGGATTTATGAGTTCCTCTCTTGCAAATTTGTTTTCAAGTTCTTCTGGAGGAGCATGGAGTTTTACTCCACAACTTTCATTGCCAATTTTTGAGGGCGGCGCTAATATGGCAAACCTTGAGTTAAGTGAAATACGTAAAGAAATAGCGATCATACAATATGAAGAATTAGTTGAACGTGCTTTTCGTGAAGTTGCAAATGCACTCCTTACAACGCAAGAGCTTAATACCCAGAAAAATGCACACAGACAGCTTGTTAAAGATCAAGAAAAAACCTGTAACATTATCTCTATGGGCTATAAATTAGGCATTGAAAGCTTGCTTAAATATCTTCAGGCTGAATATGAACTTCATTTAGTTCAAATAAAATTTATTGATGTGCAAAAAAAATCATTTATGAACATCGTAAATCTTTATAAAGTTTTAGGGCTCTGATTAGGGCTGTGTTGCATGAATCAGAAAATAGATAAACAACTGGTTGCGGGTTGTATTATTGATGAGAAACAGTTTTAAGCAGCTATCTAGATAAATATAATCAATTTAAGGTCATCCTAACTATTTTTAAATTAAACTCAGTCTAGATTCTGTGGTTTTTTCCAGCAAAATATTTGTATTTTTTTGGTATTATAAATTTTTTGAATTTACACCCGCAATAGACTACCAGTAATGGTTACAGGTATTTTGCTAACTAGCAACCAGTAGAATGGATGGAGATGAACAAAAGCCTTTAAAATCGTGTAAATGTGATGGTGAAATGGTTATCATTTGTGATTGAAATTTTATAATAAATCTCTATTTTAGCACACTTTACGAACTTGCATCATCAGATGCGACAGAACCAGCAATTCTTAGTTTAAGGTGTAGCACTTCATTTTAGAACAGGGGTATTGACCTTGATACATGTATGGTGTATAAGTAGAAAAAAATATTATCGTTTTAAAATGAATTCAAAAATTAAAAGTGTCCTTACTTTACTATCATTATCTATATCATCACTATTCAGTTCAGATAGTTTGACTGTGAAAGACAGTAGTCTAACAAACTTAACCGATGTCGTTTCTCCTCTTAATGCCGATACTGCCCTCGACGAGCTCCGAGAACAACAAAAAAAAGCACTTACACGAGCCCTAGATAGTATAAAAAATCACAAGCTCGAGCACTTACACGAACTCTAGATAGTGTCGTCATGAGTTAAAATAAATGCTATTCTTCATTTAGTATTTTTTCACTAGGTGCAGCTTTATGGCACAAATACATAGACGTCACGACATTTCTGATAAGGCTTGGTTTCTTTTAGAGCCTCACCTTCCTGGTAAAAAAGGTTCTTGGGGTGGTGTTGCAACAAATAATCGTCAATTTATTAACGCTGTATTTTGGATTCTGCGCACTGGTGCGCCTTGGCGAGATCTTCCACCTGATTATGGGGGCTGGAAAAATACACACAGGCGTTTTTGCCGCTGGAGAGATAAAGGCGTGTGGGAGGGGCTATTAGAAATTTTAGTTAATGATCCTGATTATGAGTGGATTATGATTGATGCAACTCATGTTAAAGTTCACCCTCATGCTGCTGGAGCTGTTGGCGGCAATCAAGATATGGCGCGTTCAAAAGGGGGCTTAATACCAAGGTACACATGGCCGTGGATGCGCATGGTATGCCGATCAGAATGCTTATTACAGATGGTACCACAGCAGATTGCACGCAGGCTGAGCATCTTATTAAGGGTATAAATCCAACATCTTTATTAGCGGATAAGGCTTAACGATACCGATGCAATCATACAACAGTGTCAAACAAGGCGTATCGATCCTGTGATTCCCTCAAAGAAGAATAGAAAGGTTCAACGCGCTCATGACGTACAAATCTATAAATCGCGCCACTTAGTGGAAAATGCATTCCTACATTTAAAAAGATGGCGAGGTCTTGCAACACGATACGCTAAAAATACATCCTCATTCCTGGCTGCGGTTCATATAAGGTGCTTAGTTCTATGGTTGAAAATCTCATGACGACACTATCTAAGTAAGCGTCCAAAGAAGTACACTATTCCCCTTGCATGCCGCGGAAACCCTCAATTTCGCAATATATAACATTTAGAAAATAAGTGTATTTTTTTTAGTTATGATGTGTTTTCTTCAATTGTAAGGCTTGGTTTGGGATAATCATCCGGTATTTTTGCATTCCATGGCATGAGCTTTTCTAAACTTTTTTCATCCGCATCTGGATCTATAAAGTGTTCAAGGAGAAATTTTAAGTATCCTTCAGGATTAACGTCATTTAGCTTTGCAGTTTCAATTAAAGAGTAGAGGATTACCCCTGCTTTTGCTCCATCAGGGCTTCCCATAAACAACCAGTTTTTGCGTCCAATGGCAAAAGGGCGAATCTGGCGTTCAGCTGCATTGTTGTCAATATTTACAGCGCCATTTTTCAGGTAAT
>DPKF01000041.1 GCA_003542655.1 Holosporales bacterium | reverse complement strand
TTTAAAAATCAAGCTTGTGTTTATCCCGCCGAAGGCAAAGTTATTACTCATGAAATAGGGGATATTTTTTGTTATTGGCGTGTTTTTTATATAGTTTAAGGGGGCGCATCGTTCGTCAACTTCCGCTAAATTCGCAATGGGGCATAGCCAACCTTCACGCATCATTTCTATACCTAGCCATGCTTCAAGGGATCCGCATGCACCAAGTGTATGTGCAAAATGTCCCTTTAATGTATGATAGGGCGTTTCATTACCAAAGATAGCGTGTGTTGCTTGGGATTCTACAATGTCGCCAAATTCTGTTGATGTTCCGTGCCCGTTAATGACAGCAATATCTGATGCTTTTAAGTCTGCACTTGTCAAAGCCAAATTAAGGGCTTTTTTAATGGTTTCGGCTGTTGGTTGAGTTATATGTTTACCGTCTGTGTTTGTTCCAAAACCAACGATTTCAGCGTAAATAGGCGCACCTCTTTTGATGGCATGCTCGTATTCTTCTAATATAAGCGTCGCAGCACCCTCACCGATAACAAGACCATCTCGATCTTTATCAAAGGGACGTGGCGTTAATTCGGGTGTTTTATTTTTTGTACTCGTTGCATATAGTGTGTCAAAAACGGCTGCCATAGAGGGACATAATTCTTCTGCGCCGCCTGCTATCATAATATCTTGTGCCCCTGATTTTATGTTTTCATATGCGTAACCAATGGCTAAACTGCCTGATGCACAAGCAACAGATGTTGGAATAATGCGACCCTGTAAGCCAAAAAATAAAGATACATTGACAGCTGTCGTATGACTCATTAATTTTATATAGCTGGTTGCTGTAATATTTTTTAATTTATTTTCAAATAGAAGATTGCAAAAATCGCCTAAGGGTGCTGTGCTACCAAAACTTGATCCATAAGCGATACCCATTTTACCAGATGATAACATTTCATGATTGTCTATTAACTTTGCATCAATTAGGGCTTGCTCTGTTGCATAAAGTGCATACAGGGAAACGGTGCCCATGCTTCTTATTTGTTTGCGTGTCCAGCGCCCTATTAATTCTAGGGGCGCAAGAGGTGCTGCAAGCGACGTTTTCATGCCCTCAATTTTTTCCCACTCAGGCATATGAACAATACCGGTATTATTTTGGGCTAAGTTTTTTTTAATATCTGTCCAGTTATGGCCAAGGGCACTAACGCCGCTCATGCCTGATATCACAACGCGTCTCATTAGGCGATACCCCCATTTACATTGATCACTTGCCGTGTAATATAGGCTGCACCTTCAGATAATAAAAATGTGACCGTAGCGGCGACTTCGTTAACTGTGCCAATTCTATTGAGGGGGATAATTTTTTTAATGTCTTCAATAGGAAGCTTTTCTATCATTTGCGTATCAATCAAACCTGGGGCAACCGAATTAACGGTGATTTGACGTTTGCCAAGTTCAATTGCTAAGGATTTAGTGGCGCTAATTAACCCGCCTTTTGACGCACTATAATTAACTTGACCGCGATTCCCAGCAACGCCTGATAGGGATGAAATTGTAATAATCCGTCCCGGTTTTTTGGCCCTAACCATAGGCATGACAACTGGTTTTAAAACATTATAGAAACCATCTAAATTTGTTCGTAAAACTTGATCCCAATCATCATCTAAAAGGGCAGGGAATGCATTATCACGTGTAATGCCGGCATTTAAAATAACGCCATAATAAGCACCAAAGTTTTCAATGTCAGCGGTGATTTTTTTAAGGCATGCTGCGCGGTCAGAAATATCAAAGGTTATTAAACGCCCTGAACCACCTTCTTTTTCAATTGTTTTTAGGGTGTCGCTAGCGCCAAGCGCGTCTTGTCCATAATGTACAACAACTGTGTATCCTGCTTTTGCAGCATCTAAGGCAATGGCTTTGCCAATACCTTTGCTTGCACCTGTTACTAAAACTGTTTTTGACATATTACACCTCGGGCTGATAAACATTGATAGCGCTTGTTGCTACAATATGGTTATTAATTTCTATTTTGCAATCAAAAGATGCCATCTGATCAATCATACATTTAAGACTACCAAAAATTTTCAACTGTTCTCCTACTGAAAAATAGTCTTGAAATAACTCAAATTTTCGGCAGCTTACTAAATAGCCTATTTTTGGTTGCTCGTCATTTTTTTTACCAAGAATGCCACGCCACATAGCGATTGTTTGTGCCATATACTCTAGGCAAATATAGGACGGAATTTTACCATCAACACAAAATGGTGCGTCTTTTTGAATTAAAAGACTGGCTTCAATAGATGTAGCGTCAGCATATTGATAATCATCCACTAAAATCATAGGGCTTTTGTGGGGTAATATTTCAAAAGGTTTATATTTTTTCATTGTCTTTATATTTGGTAGCATTTACTGATGATAACACTGGCATTGTTTCCGCCAAAGGCAAAGGTGTTGCTTAGCATATTGATTTCTTGTTTTAAGGGGATTGTTTGTTTTGTTTTGGCAAATGATAATGCTGTATTTTCAGGTTGATTATCATAAAAGTGCGGTGGCAGAAATAGTGCTTCATTTTGGTGATTCATTAAACTCATCCATAATATTGCAGCCTCAACGGCACCACAAGCACCAAGCGTATGACCCGTTAATGCTTTTGTAGAACTAATAGGCGTTTCTTTAAATATACGGTCAATGCACGCACCTTCCATCGTATCATTCAGTTGGCTTCCAGTACCATGAAGATTAATGTAATCAATATTGTTCGGTTGAATTTTTGCCATGTTTAAAGCGTCATGGATAGCTTGTTCTGGCATTTTTCCACTGGGATCGGGCGCACTAATATGTGAAGCATCAGATGTTTCTCCGTACCCACTTAAAAATGGGGGATTGTTATCAAGCAGATCTTCTTTTGACATTAAAAAAACGGCACCACCAGTTCCTAAGGTTATTCCTTTTCTATTTTTACTAAAGGGGATAGCTCTATTTTGTGAAATTAAGTCTAGGCTATCAAAACCATTGCGTATAATGTCACAGATTGTATCGGCACCGCCCACGATCACTGCATCACAAATGTTAGCCTCTAGTAATCGTCTAGCCGATGCTAATGCTTTTGTTGCAGATGAACAGGCTGTTGAAATTGTGTAGCTTGGCCCCGTCACCTGAAAAAAAGCAGCGGCAAAATCACTTAAACTACTAACCTCTTGTTGTTGATAGGTGTATGTATTTGGCCATATTTTATTTTTTGCATAATATGCATAAGCGTCTTCACCCTCCTTCATGCCGGATGAGCTTGTGCCCATCACAATGCCAATGCGTTGTTTGCTATATTTTTGTACAGCAAGAGAAACAGCGTGTTGAACACCTTGAAACAAATGGTATAAAAGTTGATTATTTTTAGATTGATATTTTTGAAAACTGTCAGGAACAGACGGCAAATCAAAGGGTAAAGTCATTTCTATGCATGATCTGCCGGAAATTAAATTGATTTCTTTTTCAGATGAACGAACATCGGCGTGCATTAAATTTTGAAACACAATTTCTTTATTGGCGCCTAAGGAGCAAGCAATTTCCATATCATTTAAATAATATTTTTTCATTACTCTGTGACCGTTTCAATATCTAACGTGTAGTCCTGCTTAGGGTTATGAATTTTAACGGTTTGCCACATGTTGTTTTGTTTATTTGACATTTTTATTGTTCTTAAAATCTCGCCATTTTTTTTAATAATACGTACATTTTTTTTCTCTGTAATATGGAGGGTGGGGGATACTTTTGATAAAACAGCTAATGATAAATGTGTTAGCAAAAAGTCGATCAAAATATATTCAGGTTTTAAGGTGTCTTTTATTTCGGGAATCGCCGACCATTTTAGATCATCAGGCGTTAAATGTATATCATAAATACGCCCTTGAATATCATGAATTGCAATCGCTTTTAGGGAATAATTTTCAATCTCTAGGTTCAAAAGAAAGGTATGCGCGTGATTTTTTGTTTTGACATGAATTTTTTGCAAGTAATTACCTGTTCCTTGAAGGGGCCAGATTGTTTCAAGCAGCAGGTCACAGTTTTTTGTTATGGTCAATTTTGTAATATTTTCTTGGTTATGTTCAGCTATTGAACAAGATGCTAGTAACAGACCTAATAAACAAACACCTATTTTTCTCATACTTTTTTTCCTAAAAATAAAGTTGTATTGAAGAAACACAAAATAATACCAATCAAAACAAAAAGACCAAAATCATGAATGGCTTTTGTTTGGCTAAAAGCTAAAAATCCAAAAGATAATATTGTGGTGGCAGCACAAATAATATTTGCCAAAAGCAATGCATTTTCTTTATCAGTATTATGACGACAGTATAAAAATAAAGCATAGTCAATGCCAATGCATAAGACAAGAAGCGAGCCCATGATGTGAAATAATGTAAAGGGAATATGTAAAAAATTAATCATGCCGATGGTACCCATTAGGGATAGCATAATGGGGCGCATAATGTGAAAGCTTCCTTTCAAACCGTGCAATACAATGCTTAGAACTGAAATAATGAAGATGCTAAATATCAGCATATATTGTGCGCTGCTGCGGTATTTTTGAAAAAGATTTTGATATTCTTGAATAGGATTAATGTATAGTGTGCTTTCATTTTTTTGCAAATTTGCCTGTTTTTTTAAGAGGACTCTACTGGTAAATGACCCATCTTTTTCTTGGCGAATAAGGTGCCTAAAACCATCGGGAAGATCATCTAATTGTTTTAATTGATATGGATCAAAAACACTTGAACTGATATCAGATTTTAGATTAATACCCAAATAGTCACTTAAATGATGCAGTTGGCTTTTATGTAATGATTGCACTAATTTATAGTTTGTAATTTGTCTTTTTTGGGAAGGAATTAACTGGCTGAGAGCTTTTTGAATAAAGGGTGTATTTTTGCTTAAGAAGGCTTCTTCTTGCTCCAAAAGATCATCAATATTTTTGCCGTGGAGAACAATGAAATGTTCTGGTTGATCAAATTGAATCAGTTTTTTAATGTGCTCTTCTTCGTTTTTTAACGCTACGTTTAAAGATTGAAATGCCCGTACATCATCATTAAAGGAAATATTGAAACATGATATCGAAAAAAACAAAACACATAAAAATGTCCATGTTCTTTGAACAGTTTTTTTTGTGCCATATTCTGATAGGGTTACCAAAAAAATTAATAGTTTTTCAAAAAAGAGAAAATGTTTTTTGTATTTAATTTTTATACAATAAGGTCCCCATAAAACGAGTGAAATAAATGCTGCGAGCAGTCCAAAGGCGGCGAGTATTGCCATTTGTTGAATACCCGGAAAGGGTACAATCCCAAGTACTGCATAGCCAAACACAGAAGACAGTAACGCCAAAAACATAGCGGGCATAAGGGTTTTAAAGACTTGAAAACGATCGGATGATTTGTCTAAATTTAATGCAGCATTATAATAGTGCACAACATAATCTACCGTGACACCGATTAAGCTGCATCCAAATAATAGGGCAACAATATGCACGGCACCAAATAGATAAAGGCATAAACTGAGACTGACAGAAATACCAGAAATCAGTACAGCAATAGCCATGAGTATAGGCTGAGCTGATCTAAAAAATAAGAAAACTAATATAAGAACACCAATTGCAGAAATGGCACCTAGCGTAGACATTTCTGTATTGGCTTGTTTAAAGCCGGCAGCAGCATAAAATAAGGCTCCCGTTTTTAAAACCGTGATACCATTTTTGGTGCAGAATTCAAAGTCAGGTTCTAATTTTTCTAAGATTTGCTTTTGGGTGGTTAATGAAAAAGCAGTATCTTTTAAAGTAACATTTAATAAATACCAAGTTGTGTCGTTATTTATAATGGTAATATTGCCTTCTGCATCTTGATCAAATGGGGCGGTAGGCATTACATGTTGAACAAAAGATGGAAACAAAAAAAAGGGATCTTCTCTTAAATTAGGCGTTCCAAAAGACACGGGAGAGGCAATATACGATAAAGCTCTATTCGTTAAAAAAGATGCGTCTGATTCAATTTTTTTAGCATCGTCATTATGTAAAAATCCGTGTCTATAACCATATAAGGTTTGAAAAAATTTTCTATAATGGGTTGCCGTTTCTGGCACATTATGAACCACTACAGGCAACTGTGAAAATGTGTTTATTAATCGTGAAAACGCTTCTTTGGCTTTATTTTTATCTTGATGTCCAACTAAAATGACCAGACGACTTTGAAGCCCACTATCATCCATAAAATTTTGCGCTTCTTGCAGCAATAAATTTTCTTGTGCAGGCAAAAGCGCCAACAAATCTGTTTGAATTTTATTGTTTATGACAAGCGCATGCGTGCTAAAGGCGATAAAGAATATAACAATAGCTGTCCATAAAATGGCAAGATA
>DPKF01000148.1 GCA_003542655.1 Holosporales bacterium | reverse complement strand
AAAGGAAAAGGCGTTTTTGTTGCATTATAATTTTTAATCAGTTAAAGGTTAAAACGTTGAATTAAACTATTTGTTTAAATTATGATGAATATCATTTAATAAATCGTGCCATTTATATATCTTTGATAAGCAATAACTTAATCTCCAAAGTTATGAAACAAAATTACTTATTTTTTCTGGTTTTGTTTTTTATTTGTAAATCTCTTGGATATACCCAGATTGTAAACAAAGGCACCTTAAAAATATTAAGTAATACAGATGTTTATTTTGGAATTAAATATACCAATGATGGATCTCATACCAATGATGGAAATTTATATTTAAAAGGTAATTTTATAAATAATGGAACAACTGCCGCAGCAACTACCTCTACAACGCATTTTACAAGAACTGATTCAATTCAGGAGATTAAAGGTTCAGCGAATAAAGTGAATTTTTATAATTTGGTTATAAATAATACTTCCTCAGGGGTTTCTATTGTTAATGCTTTTGAATTAAACGTTGTAAATTCAGTAACGCTTACCAACGGTGATTTACGTTTGGTAGGTGAAGCACAGTTGTTACAATCACATACGGGCGCAAATGCAAACACTGGCACCGGTAAATTATTAAGGGACCAACAAGGAATTTCTTCCAAGTTTGGTTACAATTATTGGTCATCACCGGTAACTACATCCCCAGGAATATTTAAACTTAATGAAGGTTTGTATGATGGAACGGATGCCAGCACAAATGCATTTTCACCAACATTGGCTTACATTTCACCTACCGGCTTCGACGGTTCGGCAACAACGCCCATAACCATAAGCGAAAGATGGTTGTATACCTATTCAGCTAATACAGCAGGCTATGCGGGCTGGGATAAGATATATCAAAACAGCCCAATAAATCCTGGGGAAGGTTTTACGATGAAAGGAACCGGCGCAGCAAATCAAAATTATGTTTTTAAGGGGTTGCCAAATGATGGCGATTATTCTTTTCCAATAGCAACCGGACAATCTGTGCTGCTAGGGAATCCTTACCCTTCAGCTTTGGATTCGCAAGAATTTATTAATGACAATCCAAGTGTAAATCAAATTGAAATATGGATTGATGGTGGATCGGATACCCATTATTTGGCAGATTATGAAGGCGGATATGGCGTTTTAAACAATACTGGCGGGGTGGCGGCTTCTGTACCATCCGGTATTTTCGGTCTTGGAACATCTTCCGGGGTAACCCCAAAAAGATACTTGGCTGTTGCCCAGGGATTTTTTGTTGAGGCAATTTCTAATAATCCTATTGTTTTTAATAATTCACAACGCATTTTTAAAACTGAAACCTCAGGTGATTCAAATTTTTATAAATCGTCAAAAATTAAAAATACAGACCAAGAAAAAAATAATGAGAATGAACAATTTATCAGAATTGGTTATGAGGATCCAGAAAAGTATCACAGACAGTTGTTATTAGGTTTTTTGCCAAACTCACCAGCTAATTTAAATTGCAACCGCGGTTATGATGCTTTAATGTCTAGCCCAAGAGAAGATGAATTGTTTTTTATCATTGAAAATGACCTTACAAAAAAATACGTGATACAAGGTGTCAATGCTTTTGATGAAAATGATGAATTTCCTTTGGGATTGATTATGACCGAAGCCGGCGTGCATACCATAATGCTTGATACCCTTGAAAACTTTACCGGCAAAGTGTATATTAAAGATATGATGGCCAATATGTTTTGCGATTTAACCAAAGACAGTTTTACGCCCAATTTGTCTCCGGGAACTTATTTAGACCGATTTAGGCTTGTTTTTAAAGACAAAACTGCCGTGGTTATTAATGAAGATATAAATCCAAACCTAGGCATTTCAGCTGAAAAAACAAATGTTTATTATCACGAAAACGGAAGCTTTATTGTGAGGACAAAAAACGATTTACAAGTAAACAACATCAGTATCTATAATATGCTAGGCCAGCAAATAAAAAAAGTTAGCGACAATATGTTGGGTAAAAATGTATTTTCAATTCCTTTTCAACATCCAAAAAGCGTTTATATTGTAGTTGTTGACTCTGAATTGGGCAAAGAAACTTTTAGAATAATAAACAAATAGATGATTAAAAATAAGGGTAATGAAAACAATAAATGAATATGTTTTAAGTGCAATAATTATTGCATTTTTAACGGTTAATACAAGCGCTTTTGCGCAAGTGGGCATTGGAACCACAAACCCTGATCCAAGCTCAATGTTAGATATACAGTCAAATGCTAAAGGTGTTTTAATTCCAAGAATGTTGACAAGCGAAAGAATAGCCATTACATCTCCTGCAAATGGGCTCTTGGTGTTTGATACCGACACAAAAAGTTTTTGGTTTCGAGATGGAAGTGCTTGGAAAGAGTTGGTTTCTGGAGGGGAACTTGTAGATACAGATGGAGATACCAGAGTTGAAGTTGAAAAAACTGCCGATGAAGATAAAATTCGCTTCACTACTTTGGGAACTGAAAAAATGTATATTGATAAAGATGGAAACACCAGAATAGGAAATGGAACGGACAATACTTATATTGAAGCAGATGGTTCATTAAGTTATGAAGGTTCAGCTACTAGATACGACGATTTAAAAGTACCTGTAAGTTCAACAACAAAAGGAGGCAGTAAAGCTCCTGAAATGTCAAAATTAAAAGATGATGGAAGTCTTAGCCAAGGGGTTTTTATAGAATGGTTTGATGCTGCTCAAGAAGAAGAACTATATTTTACGGTACAAATGCCCCACCAATGGAAAGAAGGCACTGAGATATATCCTCACTTACATTGGACTGCTGCTACAAATGTTGGAACAGATAAAGTGGTTTGGGGATTGGAATATTCCTGGACAAATGTTGGAAGTTTATTTGGCAATACAACTACAATAACTGGCGGTGACCCCATTGATGCAGTTGGTGCTGTAAGTGCCTATGAACACGCAATCACTTCATTGGGAGCAATTATAGCTACTGGCAAAACCCTTTCCAGTATGTTGGTTTGCAGAATTTTTAGAAAAGCTGCTGATGGTGCCGATAATTATGCGGCAGATGCAGGTCTTTTGGAAATAGATTTTCATTTTCAAATTGACAGTGATGGAAGCAGGCTAGAGTATATTAAATAATAACAATAATTCGGTTAGCTGTTCTTAAAAATGATAATCGATGGTTTTTTTATGAATCTTAAATTAAAAAAACAAGTATTTGATGATATAAATATTAGCTATGAAAAAGAGTAATTTTAAACAATGACTAACTTAAAAATCAAGAATATGAAATCAATAAATGAATATGTTTTAAGTGCAATAATTATTGCATTTTTAACGGTTAATATAAGCACTTTTGCGCAAGTGGGCATTGGAACCACAACACCTAATGCAAATTCCTTACTTGATGTTGAAGCATCAAATAAAGGATTTTTACCACCCAGATTGACTACCGCCGAAAGGAATTCACTAGGGACACAACTGTTAATTACACCTGATGTTAAGGAGAAAGGGATGTTGGTGTTTGACACCGATTTAACTTCCTATTATTATTGGAATGGAACTGCTTGGGTGGCAATAGCAGCCTCAGGAGGTGGCTATGTGGATCTTACCACCAACCAAACCATTGCTGGGATGAAAACATTTACAGGTGATTTAACGCCAGCAGGGCGTTTAATGCTGCCCATGGGGGAGCTTAGTTTTGTTAATTATTCTTCACCATATAATTTGCCTCTAAATTCGTTATCAACAGGTGGTACTGGAACTGATAATATGGAACCTGTCAATGCTCCTGTTAATTTTGTTAATGATATGTTTACATTTGACGCCACTGGTGCGAAAGTCAATACAGCACCTTCAAATAGTAAATTAAAATATACAAGTGGAGGTGTTTTGACACCATTAGTTGGTAGATATTTTCATATTGCATTGAGTTTTAGTTTTTCACCAGGTACTACTGGAGATATATTTGTTTTTGGGGTTTCTAAAAATAGTGTTGTTCAAGACTCTTCTAAGTTGTTTTTAAAAGCTGGTAATGCTACTGATTATCAAAGTTCAGCGATGCACGTTTTACTTCAGCTTATGGATGGAGATGAGATTGGTTTCAGTGTTGGTAGGATTGCATCTTCTGGAACTTCATCTGTTAATATTAAATCTTTCAATTTTGTCGCTATTGGTATGTAATGGCAATTTAAAAATCTATTTATTTTGTTAAAACCCTTTTAATTTTTTAGTTTTCAATAAACAAGTCGTAAGGTAAAAGTAATTTTGCCTTAGGATGAGGTGGATTATTTTTGTGGGTTTTGTTTTGGTCATCGATTTTTATGCGTATCAAAGCATAAAAATAAGCCAGTGTCGTTTGTTTCAATAAAAATGTTACATTTGTATATATAAGGCTTTTATTTTTTAAAACATTTCACAAAACAAATGTTAGGTTATGGCAAAATTCGGAGAATTAATTAGTTCAGAGATTCCTGTGTTAATCGATTTTTAC
>DPKF01000065.1 GCA_003542655.1 Holosporales bacterium | reverse complement strand
TCTTTTGGCTGACAAGTTATAATAGGTATTTCTTTTGGGATAACATTATAATATTCTGTTGGCTCTGCATATATTAAATAACTTGCATTTCTTTTAAAATAATCAAATATTGATTCTCCATTTGGCAATGGGTCATCCCAATATTGAGGATCCCAATCAACTACCATTGAATGTAAATTTCTAATTACTCCATCTAAATCAAAGAAAAGCTTTTTCATTATTTAATCCTTTTTATGCTTCATACCTCATTATATTTTTTATTGTTATTCTTTCTTTTCTCAAATAATAAATCATCTGTCCTAGCCAAACTGTATTTGCTGTTACAACTACAAGCCCGCCAATAAAAGAAATCCATTGTCCTAAATAAGGATAATAAAATAAATTCCAATATCCCCAAAAAGCAAAAAATGCAGCATGAATCCAATGAACACCTCTTACTTTTTTATCGCTATTTAATTTGATAATACTTTTCAATATAAAAAATCCACCAGCTAATTCAAATATACCATTTATTATATCTGGATAATTCATTTATTCTCCTTTTCATTTATTATAAAAACGTATAACCAGTCACTCCAGCGGACTGGCGGCTGATTTTTTCGTTATGCCAATAACTATTGTACAAAATCCTCAATCTGTTCTTCGCATGAATTTTCAAAAGCGGTAAGAACAGCAACGGCATCTTTTACCAATTCTACATCTTCTTTATTTTCCAAAATTTCTTCTGGTTTAAGATAGCCGCCTTTTGTTAAATCATACCAAAAATCACTTGTTGACGCTGTGCACCCTTCTTTTATTTTCATACAAAATCCTCTCTTTCTACATTTAATCGTTTATGCTTTTTCTGCCATTTCTCAACAATAACAGTTACTTTATATTTTAAAGGGTTGTCGCAATGTTCCTTTGTTCTTCTGTCTGCATCAATATCAACGACATCATAAAGTGCATTATGGTAAAAATGCTTGTCGTTATTTACATAGCCAACAAATACTTTTTTCATCGTCCTCCTTTTATAAAAAGCATAACCTCACGCTGCACGGGATCGCAGGCTATGCCTGCTTCCCTTGAGCTATGCGTTATGTATTAAAAATTAACCTCAATTAGTGCATCCCAAAACTTTCTTCGCAGCTCCTTTGTGTTAGCGTCCTCATCCGCTGGGTCGCAAAGGGGATTCTGCACAAGCCCTTTGAGATACAAGGCTTCTTGCCGGTTCAGCTTTAGTGTTACTTTTGTTTCAATCTCAATTTTGTTTTCCATTAATTCCTCCAAAGTAGTGTAAAATACATAACAATAAAATTAAGCTGACGGGAATAAGCGCTGTTATTTTTACTGCAAGGCTTAAGACCCGCAGCTTATTTAGGCGTTATCAAGCATTAGAATTTATCTTCCCAGTCAATATCCAATACTTGAAATGCGTCGGCGTGATTGCATCTCCACACTCCCCGTAATCTCCGATATAGACGGGTGTGGATTCTTCCATTATATATTCGCCGCCCTTCCATCCAGTAAAAGTTGCACCTACGGCACCTTTGGCGTGAGCCAACATCTCGTCTATTTTAGCCTTCGGCAAGGGATTAAATGCCAACTCCGAATAATCCCCTCTGTCACTGTGTGGATAGCCAAACCCATCGTCAACAATAAGGTTTTGATCCTGCTTTTCAAGCCATCCAATTAAAATCCCCAAAGTGGTATGATTCATCATGGTTCATATCTCCTTAAAAATAATGATAACAGTTCATTACAGCGGACGCCCAGGAGCGCCGCTGACCTTTACGTTAAACATCATAGAAAGAAACGAACTGAATGTTCTCCAAGTTAATAGAGTATTCATTGCCGTTTTCAATAGTTATCGTAAGATTGTCATCTTCTATTTTTGTTTCACTGACTGGATCAAACCAGTCCTTTGTGCCATCTTTGTAAATTACGACAATACCTTGTTTTTTATCTTTCCAGTATGGGCCAGCAAGGAGTCTGTTAGCTAAAGTTACCATGTCCATTTCAACCTCCATAAATGGTATACAAGTCACTCCAGCCGACACTTAAAAGTGCGGCTGGGTTTTACGTTATATGGTAACATCATCTGGGTATTTGGTAGCAAGTGGCCTATAATCATCACCTGCACTTTTCTCGCATTCTGGACATTTCATTTTTGGAATTACGTTTTGATGAAAGTTTGTATCATCATAACCGGAACCTTCTTCTGTATGCCCGCAATGTTCACATTCATAAATTGCGTTAAAATCCCGTCTGTGTTGGTCAATTATTTTTTGTATTTTCATAGCATTTCTCCTTTAAATATGCTTTAAATCTATGGTTATTTCTTACGAGGATCGTTTTTAAGCTACTTTTATGCTAACTCTATGGAAACTACTCTTCCGCTTTTAAAATCTCATGCAAAATACCCATTGCATTAAATAATACTCCGCAAATATCTTCTTGGTCGATTTCGCCTTTTCGATGCCCATACCATACTGCAAAAAAATGCCTCCATAAAGATTTTACATACTGCGGTATCGGGATTCCTTTTTGCCAGTTATCGGAATCACGGAGTTGACCATCAGATTGTAAACGATGCTTATGCATATATTGAGCGTATCTTTCTAATGCTTGCGGAGACAAAAATCCTTCAAAGTCTAATTTATCATTATCTATATCTCTTGTCGCTCCAGTATCAAATTTTCTTATTTTTCTTTTTGGGTCGGCTTTAGGTGGTTGTGACATAATTCTCCTTTAAGAAAGTTAGCATAGCGTTCAATAGTGCAACATTTTTTATCTTTTTTTAAAAAAGTAGCGGTGTTCAGGTCGCTCATTTACAAGATGAATCTCAACCGGTTAATACCTCGAAAGGCCCGATTTATTAGCAACGATTGTTATTATCCGTTACGCCTCTTGCTACGTCAAGTGTCCGAATGCCCTCAATGCACCGCTATTAATAATTTATTTCTTTCTTGAAT
>DPKF01000116.1 GCA_003542655.1 Holosporales bacterium | reverse complement strand
TAGGGCGATTGTGGCCTCAAAGTTGCCGGAGGGGTGCACGTGGCTGCGTGGTGTTCCAGGTGGACCCCATCAGAAACTAATTATGTCAAAAATAGCATCTCAAAATAGTATTTCGGACAAATCAGTTGATGATATTTATTCCACAAGTCGAAAAATCAGCTGTCAATAAGATTTTTTAATCCCGAATTGAGAGTTATAAATTCTTAATATGTGAATTAAACACAAAAAAGCCCCTTATAAAAGGGGCTTAAATTTTTAACCAATCTTTTTTAAGCAGTTGCTTCTGCAGATTCTAGCACTTCTTCATCAACAGGAAGCGCTGGAACTTTATAATCAACAAACTGAATAACGGCCATTGGTGCATTATCACCATAACGAAACCCTGCTTTAACAATACGTGTGTATCCACCACAACGTGCTTTAAAACGTGGTGCAATTTCTTCAATCAATTTTTTAGCCATAGACTCACTACCTAAAACAGAAACTAATTGACGACGAATATGCAGTGTATTTAAACGTGCTTTAGTCAACATTTTTTCAATATATGGACGAAGCTCTTTTGCTTTTGGCAAAGTTGTTTGAATAGATTCGTTTTCAATTAATGCCTTTGCTAAGTTTGCAAACAACGCACGCCTATGAGAACTGGTCCTATTTAATTTTCTGCCTGATATTTTATGACGCATTTTTTAACCTTTTAGTTATAGTTTTCTTCAATATTATGTGCAAGCTCTTCAATGTTTTCTGGCGGCCAACTATCAACAGTCATAGAAAATGACAACCCCATTTGAACAAGCATTTCTTTAATTTCATTCAATGATTTACGACCAAAATTTGGTGTTTTAAGCATATCATTTTCAGATTTTTGAACCAAATCACCAATATAGAAAATATTTTCATTCTTCAAGCAATTTGCAGAACGCACTGAAAGTTCTAATTCATCTACTTTACGAAGTAGATTTTTATTAAATCCAAGGCTTCGTTGTTTATCTTTTTGTTGTACAGAAGCAGGATCTGTAAAGTTCACAAACTGCTGGAATTGATCTTGCAAAATTCTTGCGGCAAAAGCAACAGCATCATCAGGTTTAATTGAACCATTTGTCGTCACATTCAAAATCAGCTTATCATAATCTGTTCTTTGACCAACACGCGTTGGCTCCACACGAAACAAAACACGCTTTACTGGGCTAAAAATAGCGTCAATTGGAATAACGCCTAAAGGCTTATCTTCTTGTACTAATGATCCTGCAGGTACATATCCCTTGCCATTTGCAACGGTTAATTCCATTTCTAATGTTTTACCTGCATCTAGCGTACAAATATAAGCTTCAGGGTCTAAAACTTCCACTTCAGCAGTTTGCACAATATCAGCAGCCGTTACACGGCCAGCTTTTTTTGCAACAAGTTTAACTTTTTTTGGAAACTCAGAATTTAAACGAAGAGAAACATTTTTTAAGTTTAAAATGAGATCGGTAACGTCTTCCATCACACCTGGTACTGTTGTAAATTCATGCAAAACACCTTCAATTTTAATAGATGTAATGGCAGCACCTTGCAAAGACGAAAGCAAAACACGGCGTAGTGAATTACCCAAAGTCGTACCAAAACCACGCTCTAGTGGTTCAGCTATAATATCTGCAACGTTTAATGAGTTATCTGAAAACTTAACAGTTAATGCATTTGTTTTAATCAGTTCTTGCCAATTTTTTTCAATCACTTTTTAATTCCTATTAGAATAAAATATTATTAATTATGCACGACGTCTTTTTGGTGGACGACACCCATTATGTGGAATAGGTGTAATATCACGAATAGACGAAATTACAAAACCAACAGATTGCAATGCACGCAGTGCTGTTTCACGACCTGCTCCAGGCCCCTTCACAAGAACAGATAAATTTTTCATACCATGTTCTAACGCTTTTTTACCAGCATCTTCTGCAGCAATCTGTGCCGCATAAGGTGTTGATTTGCGTGATCCTTTAAAACCAACGCAACCAGATGTTGACCAAGAAATCGTGTTTCCTGGTTCATCGGTAATTGTAATCGTTGTGTTGTTAAAAGTAGCACTAATATGTGCAACACCTGTTACAACATTTTTGCGTTCTCTTCTTTTAACGCGCGTAACTGTTTTTTGAGCCATTTATCAATCCCTAATTTCTTACTTAGCTATTTTTTTACCGGCAATAGCAATTGCTTTACCCTTACGTGTTCTTGCATTTGTATGCGTTCTTTGTCCACGAACAGGTAGACGACGACGATGACGCAAACCACGGTATGACTTCATATCGGTTAAGCGCTTGATATTCATAGAAATTTCACGACGAACATCACCTTCAACTGTACAGTTAGAATCAATGTATTCGCGAATTTTTAAAATTTCATCTTCAGTCAAATCATGGACACGTTTTTGTCCATCAACTTTCGTGCTTTCTAAAATTTGATTTGCTATAAATGGACCAATTCCATAAATATAACGCAAAGCAATATATACTTTTTTTTGTGTCGGTATGTTTACACCTGCAATACGTGCCACAGTTTACTCCATTAATTATTGAGAAAAGAAACAATTTCTTCTCTTACTTGTAAGACCGGCTTTGATGCATCAAGTGATTTAAGCACATTTTTTTGCTTATAATACTCGCGAATCGGAGCCACTAACTCTTTAAACCAGGTTAACCTTTTTGATAAAACTTCAGCAGTATCATCAGGCCTTGTTTTAAATTCTGTACCCTGACACTTATCACAAACACCTTTAACTTTCGGCATGTAATTAGGATCATGATACAATGTGGAACATTTTATACACATAAAACGCCCCTTTATGCGGTCATAAAGCTCTTCCTCAGTAACGGAAAAGTCTACAACACACCCAATTTCTTTTTTCATATCCAACAACATAGAATCAAGCGCCCTTGCTTGTTCTATCGTACGAGGGAATCCATCAAATAATATGCTATTTTCAGGCAACAAATCAAGTTGTTTTTTAACTAATGTTAGAATAATCGCGTCTGAAATTAAAATACCATTTGCAACGTCATCTTTTACTTTATCGCCAAGTTTTGTTCCAGCCTGCTGTTCAGCACGCAAAAGGTCACCTGTTGATATATGGGAATATCCTTTTTCATTTTTTAAATATTCAGCTTGTGTACCCTTTCCACAACCTGAAGGCCCCATAAAAACAACAATCATCGTTTTTTGCCTTTTGACAACTTATCTTGACGTTTAAACAAACCTTCATATTGATGGGCAACAAGATGCGACTGTACTTGGCTAATGGTTTCAATTGTCACAGAAACAACGATCAATACGCTTGTACCGCCAAAATAAAATGGTAAAGAAACTTTAGCAAGGATAAGTTCTGGCAAAATACACACTGAAGCTAAGTAAATTGCACCAATTGTTGTAAGACGCGTTAAAATATAATCAATATATTTCGTTGTAGCCTCGCCTGGTCGAACGCCCGGGATAAATGTTCCCATTTTTTTCAAATTATCAGACGTTTCTTTCGGATCAAACATAATCGCTGTATAGAAGAAGGCAAAAAAGATAATAGCCGCAACAAACAAGATCATATAAAGCGGCTTACCGTGGCCCATATTGTTTACAATAGAACCAAACCATGAATCTGGATCCACTGATGTAAAACCAGCAATTGTTGTTGGAAGCAATAAAATAGAAGAAGCGAAAATTGGGGGAATAACACCAGCGCTATTAAGTTTTAATGGTAAATGTGTGTTTTGCGCCGTTGCTGGCATATTAGCCGTTGTTTGTCGTTTTGGATATTGGATCAAAATACGGCGTTGCGCTTTTTCCATATAAACAACATAGGCAATAACGGCTGCAACCATAATCATCACACCAAAGATGATAAATCCTGAAAGAACGCCTTCCCTACCCGCTTGAATTGTTTTAAGGGCTGCTTGCGGCAAGTTAGCAACGATACCAGCATAAATAATTAAAGAAATACCATTACCAATACCACGCGATGTAATTTGCTCACCTAGCCACATAATAAATAACGTACCACCCGTTAACGTCACAATTGTCGCAATACGAAATAAAGCACCTGGGTCCATAACAGCAGCACCAGCAGGTCCACCGGTCATGCTTTCTAACCACATAGCAACACCATATCCCTGTACAACAGCCAACAGTACGGTTAAATAACGTGTGTATTGATTTAATTTTCTTTTCCCAAGTTCGCCTTCTTTTTTCAAAGCACCTAACTGAGGGGACACAGTTGTCATCAACTGAATAACGATACTAGCAGATATATAAGGCATAACGTTTAAGGATAAAATCGTCATTCGTCCCAAAGAACCACCAGAGAACATATCAAGAACACCCAAAATGCCACCAGCTTTTTCAGGATTCATAAAATCAGCTAAAAAGAGAGGATTTATTCCAGGTAAAGGAATATACGATCCAATACGATATACGACCAAAGCCATTAACGTAAACCAAAGGCGTTTTTTCAAATCCTCCGCTTTAGAGAAAGTGTCAAAACTAATTCCAGCAGCTAATTGTTCAATCGCAGAAGACATATATCGTAGAACCTATATTTTATTTGTAACTATTATTCAAATGATACTGCACCACCGGCAGCTTCGACAATAGCCGCAGCTTTTGGTGTTGCTTTCGTAACAGAAAAATTTACCTTTTGTTTTAAGTCGCCATTAGCAAGTAAAACAACTGCTTCTATTGATTTTTTGATAACACCTTGGGTGATCAGCATTTCACGATCAATTTTATCACCCGCTTTAATGAGACCTGTTTCTAAGAAACGATTAACAACATGGAAATCCATCTCAAATGTCGGCACTTTCATACGGCTTTTAAAACCACGCTTTGGTAAACGACGATAGATTGGGTTTTGTCCACCTTCAAATCCACGAACAGCTGTACCAGAACGAGCAGTTTGCCCTTTACCACCACGGCCGCATGTTTTACCTTTGCCTGATCCAATACCACGACCAACAATCATTGGGCGCTTACGTGCACCAGCATTATCACTTATTGTATTTAACTTATGCATAACTTTACTCTGAAATAATTGTAATCATATGTTGCGCCTTACGAATTAATCCTAAGACAACTGGATTTGCTTCAACTTCAACAATTTGATGCATTTTACGAAGACCAAGCCCACGCAAATGTAATTCTTGAACTTTTGGACGACGACGCGGACTTCCAGTTTGTTGAATTTTAATCATTGGAAGTTTTTCTTTTGCTGTAGTCATAATTAGCTAGCTCCCTCTTCTGTTCCTATAGGTGCTGCTTTTGCACCATCACGACGAGCCAAAATATCAGTCACTTTTTTACCAAGTTTTTGAGCAACGCTACGTGGTGAATTAATACTTTGCAAAGCACCCATGGTAGCACGAACAACATTGTGATAATTTCCTGTACCAACAGATTTTGTGACAACGTCATGAATACCTAAGGCTTCTAATAATTGACGCATAGCACCACCAGCAATCACACCTGTACCAGCCGGTGCAGCACGTAATATAACGTTACCAGCACCAACACGTGCCGTAATATCATGATGTAAAGTACGACCTTCACGAAGTGGAACACGAATCATAACTTTTTTTGCACGCTCCACAGCTTTTTTAACAGCATCAGGAACTTCTTTAGCCTTACCAGTTGCATAACCAACACGACCTTTTCCATCACCAACAACAACAAGCGCAGAAAAACGCATTGTTTTACCACCCTTAACAACTTTCGTTACACGGCGAACACTCACTAATTTTTCAATAAGTCCGTCATCGCGGGTGTCTTTGCTTTTAGATTTTGCATTATTTTTTATCATATTGTCCTACCCTAGAATTGAAGACCGGCTTGACGCGCTGCGTCAGCCAATGCTTTGATGCGTCCATGATATAAAAAGCCAGAACGATCAAATACGACTTCCTTTACACCGAGTTTTTTTGCACGTTCACCAACTAGATTACCAACAAAAGTTGCGGCATCTTTATTACTACCATTCTTCAATTTTGAAGCCTCTGAAAGCAGTGTGGATGCCGAACATAATGTTTTTCCACTTGGATCAACAATTTGTGCATATGTATGTTGGTTTGTACGATTAACAGTTAAACGCACTTTACCAGCACTTGTTTGTTTAATTTTATAACGTTGACGTAGTTTACGTCTCGTTCTTAAATCTGAAGTCCCTGCCATTTTATTTTACTTCCTTAATTATTTTTTCTTACCTTCTTTGCGCAAGACAAATTCGCCATCACGAATAATGCCTTTTCCTTTGTAAGGTTCAGGTTTACGATATTTACGAATTTCAGCAGCAACTTGACCGACAACTTGCGCACAAGGCCCCGTTACACTTAAAGCTGTTGGTTTTTCACATTTTGCAGTAACACCCTGTGGTAACTCATATTCAACATCATGACTATAAGCCAATTGAAGAACAACCTTATTACCCTGGACTTGCGCTTTGTAACCAACACCCTTTAATTCCATGTTTACTGTAAAACCTGTATCAACACCAGTAGAAATGGCAGTTAATGTACGATTTGCAGTACCCCAAAGCGCGCGTGCAGTTTTTGAATCCAAAACAGGATAAACTTTTAATCCTGCTTCTGTTTTTTCAATTTTCAAAACACCCGGAACTTCATAAGAACGTTCGCCAAGTTTCCCCTTCATTGTTACCTTTTGACCAGAAATGGTCATAGCAACTGAGGGTGCAACTTTAATTTCATTTTTTCCAACACGTGACATTCAAAGCTCCTAAAATACTTGACAAAGGACTTCACCGCCAACACGCTCTACACGTGCTTTATGGTCTGACATAATGCCCTTACTTGTGGATAAAATACTCATACCTAAACCATTAGATACGGGAGCGAGTTCAGCAATTTCTGAATATACGCGACGTCCTGGAGTAGAAACGCGCTTGATTCTTTCAATCACAGCACGATCATCAACATACTTTAGCTCTACACTTAATTCCTTAAAGCCTCTTTCGTCTATTCCAACTGAAACATTACGAATATAACCTTCATCACATAATACGTCGGCGACACCCTTTCTCATATTTGAATAAGGTGATTTTACTATTTTCATATTTGCTTGCTGACCGTTTCTTATTCTTGTTAAGAAATCAGCAATTGGATCTGTCATTGTCATTTTACCAACTCGCCTTTATTACGCCGGGAATCAATCCCATACCACCCATCTCACGAAGTGCAATACGAGACATTTTAAATTTACGATAAAAACCACGAGGACGACCAGTGATTTCACAACGGTTACGAACACGAATCCTTGCAGAGTTACGTGGCATTTCAGATAACCTAATTGTTGCTTTCATTCTTTCTTCGAAATCCAGCTCTTTATTCATAATAATCTTCTTCAAAGCATCACGTGTTTCTGCCTTACCTTCAGACATTTTACGACGACGTTTGTTATGATTGATAGAACTTTGTTTAGCCATAATATCCTCTAATTTTTAAAAGGGAAACTTAATGACTTTAGCAATTCATAGCCTGCTTTATCATCAGTTGCAGTCGTACAAACAGTAATGTCCATACCCCTAATTTTATCGACCTTATCATAGTTGACTTCAGGAAAAATAATTTGTTCCTTAATACCAAATGTATAATTGCCGTTTCCATCGAAACTTTTCTTTGAAATACCGTGAAAGTCACGAATACGTGGCATAGCGATATGAATCAACCTATCTAGAAATTCGTACATACGTTCTCCACGTAGAGTAACTTTTGTACCAAGTTTCATGCCTTCTCTTAGCTTAAATCCAGCAATCGATGTTCTTGCTTTTGTGATAATTGGCTTTTGCCCTGCAATGGATGTCAGTTCTGACACCGCTACGTCTATTTTTTTACTATCATTTACTGCTTCTTTAACACACATGTTAAGAACAACTTTAGTAAGCTTAGGAACTTGCATTTCGTTTTTATAGCCAAGAGTGTTCATCAACTCTTTTTTAACTGTTGTATTATATATACTTTTCAAATTTGCCATAGTCGATTACACCTTCTCGCCAGATTTTTTAAAGTAACGTACTTTTTTACCATCTTCCATACGGTAACCCACTTTAGAAGCTTTACCGTGAGCGTCAACTAATGCAACGTTAGAAATTTGAATTGGTTTTTGTACTTTATAGGGACCATCTGGATTTGTCTGTGATGGTTTTGCGTTACGCGTAAACTCATTCACACCAGCAACAATCACTTTACCATCATCAAGTAACATTTTAGTTACTTCACCTATTACGCCCTTGTACTTACCTGTTGTGACAACAACAGTATCACCCTTTTTAATTTTAAATTTAACCTGTGTCATTATAGTACCTCTGGTGCTAATGAAATAATTTTCATATAACCGGCACCACGCAGTTCGCGGGTTACTGGACCGAATATACGCGTCCCAATTGGTTCACCTTTTTTGTCAACCAAAACAGCTGCATTTCTGTCGAATTGTATACGACTTCCATCTGCCCTGTTTAGAGCTTGTCTCGTTCTGACAACAACAGCGCGCTGTACTTCACCCTTTTTAACTTTACTTCTAGGCGCTGCTTCCTTTATGGAAACGACGATAACATCACCAACTGATGCGTACCTACGCTTTGAGCCACCTAAAACTTTAATGCAAAGAACTTCTTTTGCGCCAGAGTTGTCGGCTACACTCAGCCTTGTTTCAACCTGAATCATTTATATCTCTCTCAACCGTTTGCTTGGTTATCTACTACAGTCCATGTCTTTGTCTTTGATATGGGTGCACACTCTATTATACTAACTTTTTGACCTATTTTATACTCGTTTTTTGGGTCATGAGCTGCATACTTTTTATGACGCCTTATGTATTTTTTATACAATGGGTGCATCATGGTTGTTTCTACCTTAACGGTAATTGTTTTATCGGCCTTATCGCTAACGACGAGACCCTGCAAAACGCGACGTGGCATTTCATCTACTCCTAATTACGGCCTAAGCCTTTTTTTTTAATTTATTGAGGCAAGTTTCAATACGAGCAACGTCACGACGAATTTTACGCACGCGAGAAGTATCTTTAGTCTCAGCCATTAATCTTAAATTTAGTTGTTCTTTCTTCAAATTGCTATATAAATCGTACAATTCAGACAAAGTTTTTTGTTCTAACTCAGAAAATTTCATTTTTTTACTCTTAACCTTATAACTTTACGTCAACCGTTGAACAAAACGTGTTTTAATAGGAAGCTTTGCAGAGGCAAGCTGAAACGCTTTTTCTGCTAGTTCCGGTGAAACACCTTCTAATTCAAACATGATTCTTCCAGGCTTTACACGTGCAGCCCAAAATTCTACAGAACCTTTACCCTTACCCATACGAACTTCGGCAGGTTTCTTTGATACAGGCACGTCAGGAAATATACGAATCCACACACGACCAGCACGCTTAATGTGACGTGTCATAGCACGACGAGCAGATTCAATCTGACGCGCTGTAATACGCGCAGGCTCTAAAGCTTTTAAGCCAAAAGCGCCGAAGGAAACTTCAGTACCAGACTTTGCATTTCCACTAATACGGCCTTTAAAGGCTTTTCTATATTTTGTTTTCTTTGGTTGTAACATTTTGATTTACTCTCTTTGCGACCTTAACGCTTAACAACGTAATCAGATTTTTTATCCTGTGCCATTGGATCTTGCTCTTTAATTTCGCCCTTATAGATCCACACTTTGACGCCAACAACACCATATGTGGTAAATGCAGAACCGTGTGCATAGTCAATATCAGAACGTAATGTATGCAAAGGAACACGACCTTGACGATTCCATTCCATACGTGCAATTTCTGCACCACCTAAACGGCCAGAAATATTCACACGAATACCAACAGCACCCATACGTATTGCTGTATCCATTGCACGTTTCATTGCACGACGAAAAGAAATACGACGCTCTAATTGGCTAGCAATACCATCAGCAACAATCTTTGAATCAAGTTCAGGCTTTTTAATTTCAACTATGTTTATAGAAACATCCGTTTTCGTAATCAGTGCAAGCTTTTTCTTAAGCATTTCAATATCAGCACCTTTTTTGCCAATCAAAACACCTGGTCTTGCTGTATAAATACTAACACACGCTTTTTTTGCGGGACGCTCAACGACAACTTTAGAAATTCCAGCAGATACCAACGTTTTCATAATAAAGGAACGAATCGCAATATCTTGATGAAGGTAAGTGGCATAATTCTTGTCGGCAATCCAACGTGAATCCCAAGTCTTATTAAAACCAAGACGAAAGCCAATAGGATTTACTTTTTGACCCATAACTAGACCTCTTCTCTTTCTGCAAGAACAACAGTTAAATGACTAAAATATTTTGCAATTGGCGCACCGCGACCCTTTGCACGTGGGCGAAAACGACGCATTTTCAAACCTTGACCGACATACGCTTCTTTAATATAAAGCTGATCAATATCCATAAAGTGATCGTTTTCAGCATTAGACATAGCAGAGTAAACTGTACTATAAACATCTGTTGAAATGCGCTTTGTTGAAAATTTCAAAAAGGTTAACGCTTTATCAACCTTCATTCCACGAATTTTTTTAGCCACCAAATTAATCTTTTGTGGGCTAACACGAATCATTTTATTGACGGCTTTTACGCTTTTATCTGACATATAAACCTACCGTTTCGCTTTCTTATCTGCGCCGTGACCATGAAAAGTACGCGTCGGTGCAAATTCACCTAACTTATGACCAACCATGTTTTCTGTCACGACAACAGGAATAAATTTATTACCATTATGCACTGCAAACGTTGCACCAACGAATGGTGGAATAATTGTGGAACGACGTGACCAAGTTTTAATTGGGTCGCGACGACCTGATGCTTTCACTGCCTCAACCTTTTTTAAAAGGTATGCATCGAAAAAGGGGCCTTTCCATACGGATCTTGCCATCTATATCTCTCCGTTATTTGCGTCGACGAATGATCATCTTCGCCGTCGTTTTGTTTTTACGTGTTTTCTTACCCTTTGTTGGAACACCCCAAGGTGTTACAGGATGACGACCACCAGAAGTACGACCTTCACCACCACCATGCGGGTGATCGATTGGGTTCATAGCAACACCTCTGACAGATGGACGTTTACCAAGCCAACGCATACGACCAGCCTTACCATATGACCTGTTACTGTGGTCTGGGTTAGAGACTGAACCAATTGTTGCAAAGCATTCGCCATTCACAAAACGCAGCTCACCAGATGTTAACTTTAAAATAACATTACCAGCATCACGCCCCATGATTTGAACATATGCACCAGCAGATCGTGCTAGCTGTCCACCTTTTTGAATTTTCAACTCAACATTATGAATAATTGTACCAAGTGGCATATTCTTCATTGGCATTGCATTACCTGGCTTTACATCAACTTTTTGAGCTGATTGAACTTTATCACCAACCTGCAAACGTTGAGGTGCAATAATATAGTTATGTTCACCATCTTCATATTTGATAAGGGCAATAAATGCAGACCTGTTGGGATCATACTCAAGACGTTCAACCGTTGCGAACATATCAAGCTTATTACGCTTGAAATCAATCGTACGGTATAATTTCTTGTGTCCACCACCTTTGTTGAAAGAAGTAATGCGACCATTATTATTACGACCACCACTTTTAGGTTTACCTTGCGTAAGTGGTTTATGAGGACGCCCCTTCCAAAGGTCAGATCTGTCAATATTAACAAGCTGACGTTGGCCTGGGGTAGTTGGTTTATAACGCTTTAGTGACATATTATACTCCTACTCCAAGTTCAATAACTTGACCGGCTTCTAAAGCAACCATAGCAATCTTTCTATCAGATAGAGTGCCTTCACGCCCTTTAAAACGGCGTTTTTTACCTTTACGTACCAGCGTATTTACTGATTTAACTTTTACATTAAAAACAGAAGCTACAGCGCGTTTTACATCAACTTTTGTCGCCGTCATTAAAACTTCGAAAAAATATTGAGCATCACCAGACTGAAGCTGAGATTTTTCTGTTATTAAAGGACGACGAATAACGTCGAAGTCCTTAAGTTTTGTTTCTATTTTAGCCATTCAAACGCTCCTCTAAAGTTTTCAAAGCATCTTTTGTGATGATCAACTTTTCTTTGCGAACGATGTCATAAACATTTGCACCAATTGTTGGCAAAATGTCATAACCATGCAAGTTAGCAATTGCCAGTGTCATTGATTCATTTGCTTTTACTGCATCGATAATGCAGGCATTTTTAGGGGCAAGCGCTTTTAGAAGTTTAGAAGCTTCTTTAGTCTTTGCATCTTTAATGTCAGCATTTTCAACAATAATTAAATCACCCGATTTTACTTTAGCTGATAAAGCCATTTTCAAACCCAAAGCCTTAATTTTTTTAGGCAAAGCATATTCATATGAACGTTGATGTGGACCAAAAGCAATACCACCACCCCTAAATATAGGCGCACTTTTAGCACCGTGACGCGCGCCACCAGAGCCTTTTTGCTTTACGATCTTACGTGTTGAACAGGCAACATCGCCACGTTCTTTCGTTTCATGCGTACCTTGACGGCGCTTTGCTAATTGCCAGTGAATGACACGGGCTAAAATATCATCACGAACTTCTAGGCCAAAAATGCTTCCGTTTAAATCAACCGAACCACTTTCTTTGCCATCTAATTTTATAACATTACATTTCATTGTCATGGCTATTTCCTCACTGTCTTCTTGATAGCATCACGAATGTATACGACACCGTTTTTATGCCCAGGAACACTACCGTGAATGAAAATCAAACCACGTTCAGCGTCTACCGCATGAATTTTTAAGTTCATTTTTGTAACGCGCTTAGAACCCATTTGTCCAGCCATCTTTTTATTTTTAAAAACTTTTCCAGGATCTTGACACTGTCCTATAGAACCGTGTGAACGGTGAGAAACTGAAACACCGTGACTTGCACGCAAACCACCAAAATTATGACGTTTCATAACGCCGGCAAAACCTTTACCCTGCGTAATGCCACTAATATCAACAAATTGATCTACCGCAAAATGATCGGCTTTCAATTCTGTGCCAACATCAAGCATGTTAGCAGCATCAACGCGAAATTCTTTAATAATTTTGCGTGGCTCTTTTTCAAGTTTTGCATAAGCCATCTTTTGTGGTTTATTAACTTTTTTAGCGTTAACAATTTCCACACCCAATTGCAGGGCAAGATAACCATCTTTTTCTTTAGTCCGTTGATCAAGGACAACGGTATCCTTTATTTTTAAAACGGTAACAGGAAGCTGAACGCCAGATTCTAAAAAGATCTGAGTCATTCCCATTTTTTCCGCTACTAGTCCAGTTCTCATTTGGTGCACCTTAAAGCTTAATTTCAATGTCCACACCAGACGCCAAGTCTAATTTCATCAAGGCATCTACTGTTTGCGGTAACCAATCGACAATGTCGATTAATCGTTTGTGGGTACGCATTTCAAACTGTTCACGTGACTTCTTATCGATGTGTGGTGAACGGTTCACGGTATAGCGTTGGATCCGTGTTGGTAGTGGAATAGGGCCACGAACGCTGGCACCTGTTCTTTTCGCAGTACTGACGATATCCCTTACAGATAAATCCAAAAGACGATGATCGTATGCTTGCAATTTGATACGTATAACTTGATTTTCCATTACACAAACTCTGTTAATAAATTATAGAAAGAACGAATATTATTTTTTNNCCTGGCATCACCATTTCTGTGCCTTCAGGCAAGTCTACTGTTCCGGTCACGTCTGTTGTTCTGAAATAAAACTGTGGACGATACTTTGTGAAAAATGGCGTGTGACGACCACCTTCATCTTTTGTTAAAATATAGGCTTCAGCTTCAAAATCTGTATGTGGTGTAATGGANNGCTTCTCCACGATCAAGAAGTTTACGGAACATTTCAACACCCGTACAAACTGTTTTTTGTGTCGGGCGGATACCGATAATTTCAATTTCTTCACCAACGTTGATAATACCACGTTCAATACGACCCGTCACAACCGTTCCACGACCAGAAATGGAGAATACGTCTTCAATTGGCATCAAATATGGAAGGTCAACCTGGCGCTTTGGTTGTGGAATATAGCTATCAACAGCGTCCATCAACTTTAAAATTGCTTCTTTTCCAATGGCAGGTTCTTTACCTTCTAGGGCACATAGTGCTGAACCACGAATCACGGGGATATCATCACCTGGGAAATCATAAGAAGATAGAAGTTCGCGAATTTCCATTTCAACTAAATCGGCCAATTCTTCGTCATCAACTTGGTCAATCTTGTTCATGAAAACAACAAGTGCAGGAACGCCAACTTGGCGTGCTAGCAAAATGTGTTCACGTGTTTGTGGCATCGGGCCATCTGCTGCTGAGCAAACCAAAATTGCACCGTCCATTTGTGCCGCACCTGTGATCATGTTCTTAACATAGTCAGCGTGTCCAGGACAATCAACGTGGGCATAGTGACGGTTTGGTGTTTCATATTCAACGTGTGCTGTTGAAATGGTAATACCACGTGCGCGTTCTTCAGGTGCACCATCAATTTGGTCGTATGCTTTAAATACAGCACCACCAGTTTCTGATAATACTTTTGTAATCGATGCTGTTAAGGTGGTTTTACCATGGTCAACGTGACCAATCGTTCCTATATTACAGTGTGGTTTATTTCTTTCAAATTTCGCTTTTGCCATAATAGCCCTCTAATAAAAAAATATATATGTACTAGAAGGATAAACGACCCTTCTACAAATGACAATATCTTTAGTGTTTTTTCTTGCGTTTAGTTTGGTACTGCTAAACAAAACTTATGAAAAATGATTATAAAATTAACTGTATTTTAAGATTATTCTTTTACAGTTAAGGTGAGTACATTTATTGTGCTCTGATAAAGGTGATGATTATGAATAATTCTATTGAGCAAAAGTCTATATGGTCGAAACTATTTAAATATATTAGGTCTATTAAATTCGGCATTGTCTTTGGTAATGTAGCTATACTTTTGGCCACAACTCTTTTTGTTATTCTATATTCACAAAAAAACAATTATGACGTCTTAATTCAAAATACGCAAAATTTTATGGAAATAGCAAAGCGTAACGTTTTGGACAACATTAATGATGAGTTTAAAAAGGTTGAAACTTTGTTGTTAATGACATCAAATGTTATTGAGCAAATTCCAGAAACATATGAACCACCAATTAATGCGATTAAAATAATAAGCAGTGCTTTCGATTCCAATAAAAGTATTGCCAGTATCTTTTTTGGTTTAAGTGATGATTATTTTGCGGCCATTTTGCCTAAAAATGATACGCAATCTTATAGAAAAGATACGTCGAAAAAATTACCGCGCAATACAAAAATAGCGTGGAAGGTTATTAATACTATAGTTGAAGAAAATACACGTATTGAAAAGTGGTATTACCTTGATGATAAAGAAGAAATTTTAGACTCTGAAGAGTTGGAAAATGCAGATTTTTTTCCAACAAAACGCCCATGGTTTACACTTAATAATAAAAACATTTTTTGGACAGATGTTTATGTTTTTACAGGCAGCATAAAAGAACCGGGCGTTACAGCTTCTTTTCCTATTAATAACGGGGATGATAAGCCAAAGGGTGTTTTAGCAATAGATATTACGTTATCTTCATTAACAGACATTTTAAAAAATGCAAAAACTATTGAAACATCTCAATTGTATTTAATTGATGATAGTGGACGTATTATATCATCGACTGAAAATTTGGCGATGGTTGAAAAAAATAACAAATTTGAATTACCAACGGTTAACAATCAAGAATTTGCAATTGTAAAAAGAATATTTGACTTAAAGTATTCTCAAGAAAAATCATTTTATATTGAACAAGATGATCATCATATTCTTGCACAAATATCCAATTTGAAAATAGGTGATATGCAATGGACCCTTATTAACCTGACACCCGATCATGAATTTCTGGAATCAATTCAAAAATTGCAAATGACAACATTTTTAAAATGCCTTTTATTGGTTTTAGGGTCAGCACTGATTATGTTTTTGTTTGCAAGAAAAGTTTCATCGCTTATTGCGCGTCTTTCAGGTAATGCACAGAAAATAGAAAATTTTGAATTAGAATCAATAGTGCCTGTTAAATCTTCAATTGTAGAACTGCAACAGTTGTCAACTTCAATGGATTCTATGCAAAGAAGTATGGAATCTTTTTCAAAATATGTGCCAAAAGATTTGGTATTAAAGCTTTTACACGATAACACCTCTATTAATCTTGGTGGCGAACAACGTGAAATTAGCTTATTTTTTAGCGATATTGAAGGGTTTACAACCGTTTCTGAACAAGTAAAACCAAAAGAACTTTTAGAGCAGTTGACTGATTATTTTACAGCACTCACAGACATTATGACCAAACAACATGCAACCATTGATAAGTTTATTGGTGATTCTATTATGGCTTTTTGGGGGGCGCCTGAATTTATTCCAGATCACGCTCAACGTGTTTGTCATGCGGCGCTTCAAATTCAACGTATTTTAAATATGAAAAATTCTGATTGGATTAATCTTGGACTGTTTCCATTTGCAACACGTATTGGTATTCATACTGCCACAGTACTTGTTGGTAACATTGGATCAAATTCTCGTTTAAATTATACGGCAATAGGTGATGATGTTAATTTATGTTCACGCCTAGAAGGCCTTAATAAATACTATAAAACAAATATTATTATATCTGGGGATACATATGCTAAAGTTAACGGTGATTTTTTTGCAAGACCTCTTGGAAAAGTTTCTGTTAAAGGAAAAAGTGCAGCGATTCCAATTTATGAATTGATGGGCGCTTTTAAACATATTGACACAGCATTATTATTATCCCCACAAGCAACACGTGATTATGAAAAATATCTTGTTGCTTTTGACTATTTAGAACAAAAACGGTTTAAAAGTGCATTGGAGATCTTTGAAGATATTGCCATAAAAGATGGTCCTGTCACAATGATGATGGATGAATGTAAGAAGCATATTAAAAAGCCTCCAGAAGATAATTGGGAGGGTGTGGTCAAACACATGGATTCAAAATAAAATGGCAAAAATTCTTAGAAATATAGAGGATATCTACAATCTCTTTTCATCTTACTTTAAAAAAGATGATCAGTGTTTGATAGGTATTGAACAGGAAAGTTTTCTATTTGATTGTTCTAAAACAATACCAAAACGTGTGGATTATGCTTTTTTAAAAGCGTTATTTGAACAAAAAGAAAAAAATGGGTGGCAGTGGGATCCTATTGCAGAATTTAAAGAACATGTGGAACTTGTAAAGGATGGCAAAAATCTTTCGTTAGAGCGTGGTGGACAATTTGAATATTCCAGCAAACCATATAAAACAATCCATGAATTGGCACATGCGTATAAGCAAGACTATGAAAAATTCAATCAAGATTTACCACAGAATTATTTTTTATGCTCTTTAGGATTCGATCCAGTCACAAAGATTGATAACATACCTACTATCCCCAAACAACGCTACGATTATATGGAATCATATTTAGGTTATTGGGGGCGAACCATGTTGCGTAGTACATGCGCGCTTCAGGTCAGTTTTGATTACAAATCTGAAATAGATTTGATGAAAAAAATCACCATTGTCACAACATTCCAACCACTGATTTCATCACTCTTGTTATCGTCGCCAATTGTTGAGGGGCAGGTATCTTCCTATGAAAGTTACCGATGTCATATTTGGAATCAGGTAGATACAAATCGAAGCAGTGCTTGTTTTGCGATGAATCAGCCACAATCGTTAGAGTCATATTTGGATAAAATTTTAAAAATTTCAATGATTTTCTTAATGCGCGATAAGAAATACATACCATGCATGGGGGAAAGTTTTTATGATTTTATGCAAGGTAACCTTAAGGCACTTCCAGGTGAATTTCCAACAGAATCGGATTTATTATCGTTTATAGGGACAACCTATCCAGATATTCGATTAAAAAAAATTATTGAATTACGGGGGTTTGATGTTGTGCCGCCCCCATATACATTTGCAATGCCGGCATTTTGGACGGGTATTTTATATGATTCAGCTTCCTTAGATGCTGCATATGAATTAGCACTATCAATACAGAAAGATGAATTTATAAAATGGCGAGAAGATATAGCCGATAAAAACATTCATAGTGTGAAAAAAAACAAAGATTTGATTTGTCAGCTTTTGCTTTTTGCAAAAAATGGTTTATGCAATCGCCACAATCAAGAGGCAATATATTTAGAACCATTGTACGAGCTGATGGAAAGAGGCGTATCTCTCTCAACTGACATTCGCAATGATTTTAATAACATGGACTTGACAAGTTTTATTAGAAAATGGTCGAATTAAAGGTATGGAGATACAAAGAGTGATTAGTGGTATAGCTATGAACCAAGTGAAGATGAAGTCCCTGATAGTGCATGGTTTATGCACCATGTTTTTATTTTCGGTGTGTGACGATGTTCACGCTCAAAAAAAAGACTCTAAAGCTGTTCAGGCAGCAAGTTCTCAACAAAAAGCGGTTGTTCCTGATTCGGTAAAAGATAAAAATGCTGTCGTTGTTGAAACGCCAAAGCCTGAAAAGAAATTTGCTTTTTCGGCTGTTCAAGTTTTTGATGATATTTTAGCTATACAGAAACGTGGCAAGTTAATTGTTGCTATGTACTATCAAGATAAACCACCATTTTATTTTGTGGATAAAGAAGGTAACACTATTGGAAATGACCCCGAAATTGCTGAGGCTATCGCAAAGGCAATCGGTCCTGACGTTAAAGTAGAATATTTGCGCACAGCAAAAACGTTTGATGAAATTATTCAGCTTGTACATGAAGGTAAAGCAGATATAGCAATTTCAAAACTAAGTTATACAATGGAGCGCGCTAAACGTGTTATTTACTCTCAGGATCCATATATTGAGTTGTATGCTGCCTTCATGATCAATAGGTCTGCTCCTAGTTCTTTGTCTTTAAGTGGGTTGTTTTCTAAAGAAAGTGGCTATAGGTTGTGCGCCATTAAAGGGTCTTCACAGGTGCGTGTGGCACAGGAATTGTTCCCTGGAGTGGATATTCTTGGCGCTGAAACAGCAGAAGAGACCATTCAATTCTTGAAGGAAGGTAAATGTATTGGCAGCATGAGAGATAACAATGAAATTAGAAAAATATTGTTTGATGATCCGAAGCTAAATTTACGATATAAATCTGTTATTTTGAAGGATAAAAAAGATCCAATATTTATTGTAACAGACCCAAAAAAACCAAAATTGGCTGACTTTATTGATATGCTTTTAGAGAATACGCAATCACTAAAATTATCATTAGATGAAATATTTGCAAAATATGAGGATAAATTAAGATGATGACATTTTTAAAATCTCCAAAGGCTATTGTTCTAGCCTTTATACTTTCGGCCGTAATTGCATGGTATTTTCCAGGTGTTGCATATGCATTGGAAAAACCAGGTGAAATGTATATGTCACTTTTGCAAATGTGCGTTATGCCTTTGCTTATGATGTCTATCATTAAGGCAATTTCAAATGTTGTTGCGATTAAAACTGGTGATAATACGACAGCTCGGTTTTTATCAAAATATATGATTGTAACACTAATGCTTGTTTTTATGAGTATATTACTAGCGGAAATATTTAGAACGGGATACCCTATAGCAGATAATCCTGATTTCCTACGTTTAGGAAGCTCTGGGGAAAGCTCCCAGCCAATATATGTTGGGATTAATGATCCTTTGGAAAAAACACAAAACATTATCGATTTAGTACGTTCTATCTTTACAAGCAATATTTTTGTATCGTTGCAATCGTCCCTTGTTTTACAAGTGATATTATTTTCAGTGCTTGTAGGAAGTGCTGCTGGATTTTTAAGTGGCAGCCAAAAAGAGTCATTTGGCACACTGATTGCTGCAGGCGATTCAATTTTTAAGACAATTATTGGTTGGATTACAAAGTTTTTACCTGTTGGGATTATTTGTATTTTTTCAATTAAGTTTGTTAATTTATCTGTCGAGATTTTTAAAATATTTTTTACGTCTATTATCTGTTTCATTGGTTCTATGCTTTTCATTATATTGAGCTTGAATGTACTGATCGCAAAGAAATTAAACGTTGGATATTTTTCAATATTTAGTAAAATGAAGAATGTTATTATTATATCAGCCAGTACAGGCAGTCCTATTGCGACGATGCCAACATATATGAATACCTTAATGGCTGAATTTGGTATTGATAGTAATAAGGTGGATCTATATATACCTTTAAGTATTGCTTTATTTAGATTTGGCAATGTTTATTATTTTGGTTTTGTGGCCGTTTTAACCGCTCAAATATTTGCAATACCATTGGGCGTATATGAGTATATTAATATTGCGCTGCTTGTGTTCTTTGCTGGCTTTGCTGCCGTGTCTTCTGGAATTGTAAACATTGGATTATTATCTATGATCTTATCTCCGGTTGGTGTGCCATCAAGTTTTGCCATTACGTTATTCGCTGCAATTGATCCCGTTATTGATTCAATTAGAACGGCCTTTACAATGTATATACATTTGGTTTGTGCTATCTTTTCTCTGAGTGATAAAAAAAATAAAATGTCAAAAGCTGGATAAAATTTTAACCCGCATAGCTGAAATCTCGGTAGCTCGCTGCCAAGATAGGAATTTTAGGTCTGCGTAATTTAAAGATTATAAAAAGGTGCTTTATGCACCCTTTTTTATTTCAGGCAATCATCGTCAAATGAACAAAAAATGCAAAAAACTTTCTTATTTTAATGCCATAATGGTCCAACTCATGGGGTGCACTACGCTTTTTTAGTTACAAACTTTTACAGATTTTCCACAATGTGATATAGTTTGATCATCTACACTAATTTTAGTATCGTCTTGATAAATAAAAAAAATACAGCCGTATCTAGCGAACTTTTGATAAAAGCTTATGAAAAAATGCTTTTAATCCGCCGTTTTGAAGAACGTTGCGGCCAGCTTTATGGCATGGGTCTTATTGGTGGCTTTTGCCATCTTTACATTGGTCAAGAAGCCGTTGTTATGGGGCTGCAGTTATCCCAACAGCCACAAGACACGGTTATTACATCTTACCGTGATCACGCACATATGATTGCGTGTGATATGGATCCAAGGGGCATTATGGCCGAACTTACGGGGCGTGCGTCTGGTTATTCTAAAGGTAAGGGCGGCTCAATGCATATGTTCTCTAAAGAAAAGAATTTCTTTGGAGGGCACGGTATTGTTGGCGCGCAAATATCACTTGGAACAGGCTTAGCCTTTGCGCACCAATATAAAAAAGATAATGGCGTTTGCGTTGCTTATATGGGGGATGGTGCCGCGAACCAAGGCCAGGTTTATGAGTCATTAAATATGGCAGGGCTTTGGAATTTACCAATTGTTTATGTTGTTGAAGATAATGAATATGCCATGGGCACATCTACTAAGCGTCATGCGGCTGATACAGAGTTTACAAAACGGGGAGAAGCGTACGGCCTTGCTACAAAAAAAATAAATGGCATGGATTTTCTTGAAATGTATGAAGCTGGCCAGTGGGCCTTAAAACATGCCCGCACAAAGGGCCCTGTTTTGCTGCATGTTAAAACCTATCGTTACCGCGGGCATTCAATGTCTGACCCAGCAAAATATCGAACGAAAGAAGAAGTGAATGACATCAAAGATAGTCATGATCCTATTCAACACATAAAAACAATAATTGAAGACAAAAAATTAATGTCAGCGGATGATTTTAAAGCATTGGATACAAAAATTAAAGACATTCTGCTGGATACCGTTGAATTTGCCAAAACAAGCCCAGAGCCTGAGGAGCACGAATTGTATACAGATATTTTGGTGGAGGCTTAAACAATGAAAACATTAACTGTACGTGAAGCCTTGAACGAGGCTATGGTTGAAGAAATGATCCGTGATGAATCTGTATTCTTAATGGGGGAAGAAGTTGCTGAATATAACGGCGCCTATAAAGTTAGCCAGGGTTTGCTTGATAAATTTGGTGACAAGCGCGTTATAGATACCCCAATCACAGAGCATGGCTTTGCGGGTGTTGGTGTGGGTTCTGCCTTTTTAGGGTTAAAACCCATTGTCGAATTTATGACCTTTAACTTTTCAATGCAAGCAATTGATCAAATTATAAACTCTGCTGCTAAAACGCTTTATATGTCTGGCGGGCAATTAGGATGTCCTATTGTTTTTCGCGGACCAAATGGCGCGGCGTCTCGCGTTGGGGCACAACACTCTCAGTGTTTTGCCAGTTGGTATGCGCATTGTCCTGGCCTAAAAGTTGTCAGCCCTTATGATGCAGCTAGTGCAAAGGGTTTATTAAAATCGGCAATTCGTGACCCGAATCCTATTGTATTTTTAGAACATGAATTGATGTATGGTCATTCGTTTGATGATGTGCCAGAAGGTAGCGATCATCTTGTTCCTATTGGAAAAGCCGCTATTCTTCGCGCTGGAACAGATGTGACCATTACGGCGTTTTCTATGATGGTTGGTTACGCCCTAAAAGCAGCAGAAATTTTAGCACAACAGGGTATTTCTGCTGAGGTTATTGACCTTAGAACAATTCGCCCCCTTGATACGGATACAATTATCAATTCTGTTAAAAAGACAAATAGGATTGTCAGCGTTGAAGAAGGTTGGCCTTTTGCTGGCATCGGGTCTGAAATTGGCATGGTCGTTTGTGAACAAGCATTTGATTATCTGGATGCGGAGCCTAAACGTGTTTGTGCAAAAGATGTGCCCTTACCCTATGCAGCTAATTTAGAAAAGCTTGCTTTGCCGCATGCAGATGATATTATCGATGCCGTAAAAGCTGTGTGCTACAAGAATTAGAATTTTAGCATGTGATTATAGTAAATTGCTTTAGCGCATCCATTTCAGAACACTATATATCGTGATATCATATACATAGCTGAATAAAGAGATTTTTCTATGTCTAAGACATCCCAAGCTGCTATTTTTGGAATTTTAACATTTTTTTGGTTGCTTGGTCTTGCATATTTATTATATTCAACAACGCATCCATTGCAATGGATGAGTCTGATGATGATTACAATAGTTTCATTCTTAATAATTGCCTATTTATTTAAAGTTGATCGACAACAACATCGTCTTAATGAACAAATTCGATTACATCATGTTTTTGCAGCGACATTATCTGAAGTAGAGGAGGCAGTTGTTTTTGATGAACAGGGTCGTACAATTTTTACGACACATCCGCATTTATATCCTCATCAAAAAGAATTTTTAAGGAAATTCCTTTTAAAGGTTAAGTCCTCCCCTGAAAAACATAGATTTAAAAAATGGGTTGAGGAGCATTTATCCGGTGAAATTATATTATCAGGTGGTGGCGATGGATTAGGACAGCAAGAAAATAGGTGGTTAGTCCGCATACATGCCGTTAATCCCACACATGTTAATGGTAAAAACATGATTTTAATCTCCATTGTTGATTTGACAAGATATTTAGGTGGGATTCAAAAAGCAAAGGAAAATCACCAACAGTTGGAAATGTTTTTAGATAATGCACCCTTTGCATTTTTTTATGCCAGTAAAACGCAACATTTTTTAGCAGCAAACCAAACTTTAGCTAATTGGTTGCAAAAAGATAAAAATACGCTTATTGGTAGTCGCATTAAAGATTTCATACCCGAATTTAGCATTATAGAGGGAGATGAAAGAACGCGCACGATCACAATAAAAATCAATGATTATAAATCTATTAAGGCCCTATACTTTCCCCCAAGTAATCATGGCAAAAAATCTGAGGCTGGCATATTATGTCGTCTTGATGATGGCATTATAACAGCCAATACAGCAGCTGATGATTTTATGAATGAGTCTAGTTTTTGTAAATCAAAAATACCTGCAATTGTCTTAAAAGTGTCAGGGGAAATTATTAACATTAATCCTGCTTTTGGTTCTTTAATTCTTGACTCAGTTGTTGTTGATGAAAATGTACAAACAGTCGGGTCATCTTTTTATGATCTATTAGAGGCCACCCAAAAGGAAGAATTTCAAACAAATCTAAATAATTTGTTAAACTCAAAAGAAGAAGCCTCCCTTTTAGAGGTTGTATTTAAAGATAAAAAGTATCACGCAACAGCGCATATTAGTGTGTTAGAAGATCATTTAAACGAGAAAAGTGACACCAAATTCTACATCCAATTCATTGATATCTCTGAGCAAACGCGTTTAAAAGAACAGTTTACACAATCTCAAAAAATGCAAGCTGTTGGTCAACTAGCTGGTGGCATTGCTCATGACTTTAACAATCTACTGACAGCCATGATCGGCTATTGTGATTTATTGTTGCAACGCCATTTGCCAAATGATTCTTCTTATAAAGATGTGATTCAAATCAAACAAAATGCAGAACGTGCATCAAATTTAGTGCGTCAACTATTAGCATTTTCTCGTCAACAATCTTTACAACCTAAAGTGATTAAAGTAACAGAAATTTTATCAGAGCTATCAGCTTTATTACGCAGGTTAATTGGTGTTAATATTGATTTTGATATCAATCATGGGCGTGGTCTTAGCACAATTCGTGCTGATATTTCACAAATTGAACAAGTAATTGTTAATTTGGTTGTGAATGCTCGTGACGCAATCGGCGAAAATAGCGGTTCTATATCTATTAAAACGTATAATTACGCCTGTGCCAGAAAACAACATATTGGCCACAGTGTGATGCCAAAAGGTGAATATGTTGCCATTGAAATTCAAGACACTGGATCAGGTATTCCTGAAGCTATGTTAGAAAGTGTTTTCGAACCTTTCTTTTCTACTAAAGAGGTTGGAGAAGGAACAGGTCTTGGTTTATCCACAGTTTATGGCATCATGCAGCAAAGCCAAGGATTTGTTGATGTGAAAAGTACTGTAGGAGAGGGAACAATATTTATACTTTATTTCCCTGCATTTAAAGAAGATCGAAAACAAGTCATAGAAAAAAAAGAGAAACAAGAAGATTTACTAGGTGGTGGATCTTTAATGCTTGTAGAAGATGAAGACTCTGTTCGTATGTTTTGTGCACGTGCACTTCGTGAAAAAGGATATGAAGTTGTCGAGGCGGAAAATGGTGAAATCGCTTTAAAACTAATAAAAGAAGGTCATAAATTTGATGTTTTAATTACAGATGTTGTTATGCCAAAAATGGACGGCCCAACACTCAATAAAAGAGTACGTGATATTTTACCCAATACAAAAACAATTTTTATTTCTGGTTACGCAGAAGATACTTTTAGAAAAGATCTAGACAGCAGTGAACAAATTCACTTTTTATCAAAGCCCTTTTCATTAAAAGATTTAGCAAGTAAAGTTAAAAGCGTTATACAGTCATGAATAATAATGCAGCTATTGATTTGTTTTTAGATATGATGATTGCTGAACGTAATGCATCTAAAAATACAGTTGAATCTTATAAGCGCGACTTGGATCAATTTGCAACCTTTTATAAACAATCTGTTTTAAAATGCACCCCTGAAGATTTAGATCACTATATAACAACAAAATATAAAAAAATTGAGTCAACATCCATTGCGCGTTTAATATCAAGCATAAAACAGTTTTTTAGTTTTTTAGTAAGTGATGGCTATTTAGAAATCAGCCCAGCATTGCACTTAAAACAACCAAAAGCATCAAGAACAATTCCGAAAGTTTTATCTATTGAACAAATTAACACGTTAATTGAAGGCAGCTATCAAGATGTAACCTTAGATGGCATTCGCTTAACCTGCATGTTGGAACTGTTATATGCAACCGGCATGCGGGTATCCGAACTTATATCGCTGCCTTTATCGGCCCTTACACTTGAGCGAAAAACAAAACAACTCCAAAACTTTTTATTGATTAAAGGGAAAGGTGAAAAAGAACGCTTGGTTCCCTTACACCATAGTGCCATTAAAAGTATTATAAACTATTTAACAGCGCGGAATGTATCGCTATCAGGTAAAAATCAATCTTCATATCTGTTCCCCTCTGTTGCAAAAACCGGGTTTCTAACCCGCCAAGGGTTTGCTAAAAACCTGAAGAAACTGGCTTTAAAAATAGGATTTGATCCCTTACTGATATCCCCCCATATTGTGCGCCATTCCTTTGCAACGCATCTTTTAAAAAATGGTGCTAATTTATTTACTATTCAGAAATTTTTAGGTCATAGCGACATATCAACAACACAAATTTATACGCATGTGTCCCCTGATCATATTACAGCACTCATAAAGACCCATCATCCACTGGCAAAATAGATTGGTGAATTCACCCCCAATAGTTAGTCTGTGGAAATGTAGAAAATACTGCGTATTTACACACAGTTCAACAGACTCAACAACAAATAATATTAGAATAGGATTTAAAAAAAATGACCGACTCTTAATTTTTATTTTTTTGGTCTAGAGATTGGGGTGCAGTTTTCTACTTTTTCCAGCGAAAAAAAGTAGAAAAGCCAACACCAAGATAGTCCACGCTTTATTGACTAGCGACGCATCGCTTTGCTGATCCGCACTTGTGCCGTAACCCCGTCTATCGATATTTCATAATTGGCGTTTGGAAAATTTCCTCTTAACGCATTGACTGTGAAACCAAAATCTTGCAACCTTGTAATACCTGCTTTTGCCTGATCCAGATCTGCATCATCCAGTGTTCCATAAGCAAAGAACACAGACTCCTTGATCTTTTTTTTGTTTTCAACAGCAATTTTAAACCCTCTGATAAGCTTATTTTTGTCTGTTATAGATACATTACGCAGTTGTCGCATTTGTTTAATGTCATGACTTTCCCAAAATTCAACAGCATTGCCATAAATTGCCATCTCAAGGTTTTCTTTTATCACCTCCGGTGTTCCCGCTCTCTCGGTTGGTAATGTTATATCCACAGCCTGACCTTGTTGGTGAGCAAGCGCATCCAATAGAAGATTTTGAATTTCATCCTGAAATTCTTCATTATATTTATCTTTATCTGGATCACTTAGCATTTTTTGTAATTGATCCTTTTGGGGTAGACGCATTTCGTCAAAACCGAGTAATATGCCATTATGAAGCGCATCTAGTGACTTTTTTATTTTTTGTGATTCAACCATATGTGGCGAACCACTTGGGCGACTGGCTGCTGCCTGTCGCAAAGCTTCACTTGAATCACCCTCTTTTTTGATATCACTCATATCAACATGTGGTATAAGTTCACCTTCGCGTTTATTATAAAGGCGATCGGCTTCAGGCGTTTGAGCTAAGCGATGACTTTTTAGCGCCTTAAAAGAATGACGGCGCTCTAATTTTTCTTCTCCTGGGGTTCCTGCGGTTACAACAGCTGTTATAGCCATTAAGGATGTCAGTATACTAGTCTTTTTCATAACGATTCCTTCTATCATCTAAGTTATATAATTTAAATATAACACTAAATAGTTAATAAATGTTTAACACGCCACACTTGTGAATTAGCAGTCTAATGGCGCCAGCTAGACATTTAAATTTGTATTAATTTTCCTGAGGTTGACAGGTATCGTATTGTTTTGATTAAGTGAAAAAAACAAAAACCTTGCGACGAAAATCTATAGAGTAGGTCATTGGAAATATAGGTAGATGTTAATT
>DPKF01000117.1 GCA_003542655.1 Holosporales bacterium | reverse complement strand
TTCCGGGAGGACCCCATCAGAAAATAATTATGTCAAAAATAGCATCTCAAAATAGTGCTTCTGACAAATCAGTTAATGATATTTATTCAATAAGTCGAAAAATCAGCCACCAACAATAACTTTTTAATCGCAAATTAGGGTTAATAGCATTAGATGAAGCACAAATATCACAGATAAAAAGAGGGATAGAGAATTCTGTCTTTATTTGAATGACAAATTAATCCGTATCCAATTTTCTAGGAATTGCACTACCCAGTAATGGAGATAAAGAGGCGCCAAAAGCCTCTGTTTTTGTTCTTATTTGATACATGCTACGCCCTGTTAAATCCATACGCACTAAATGCGGCTTATCATTGACGCTTTCTTGAACGGTAAAAATCAGATAGCGGCCATTATTTGTCCATACGGGATCCTCTAGCATATACCCTTTTGCAATCAAACGTTCACCAGAACCATCAGGGTGCATAACCCCAATATAAAATTGACCTTCTTTCATGCGTGTAAAGGCAATCAAATCACCGCGTGGTGACCACGCTGGTTGGGTATATACACCTTGGCCAAATGAAATACGGGTTTGTTCCGATCCATCGGCGTTCATTGTGTATAATTGAGGTTTTCCTGCACGATCCGATACGAAAATAATCTGCTTACCATCAGGGCTAAAGCCAGGAGAGGTATCAATACTAAGTTGCTGTGTTAATTTTTCTTTTTGGTGCGTAATTAAATCAAACTTATAAATAGCCGTTGTTTCACCTGTTGATATGCTAAATACCATTTTTTTGCCATCGGGCGAGAATTTTGGTGCAAAATTCAGTCCTTGGAAATGGCCCATTAAACGGGATGACTTTGTTTGAAGATCCATAATATACACTTCACCCTTATTTTTATCTAATAATAGGTAAGCGAGGCTTTTGCCATCTGGGGAGTATCTGGGCGTTAAAACAAGCTTTGTGCCGTCTGTAACTTTAATAACAGAGTCTTCATATCCATCACTATCCATAATTTTAATGCATGTATTTTGTTTATTACCTTTTGCGTTTGTTGGCTGAACGTAAGCTATTTGCGTATTAAAAAATCCTTCTTCTGCCGTTATGGCATTATAAAGTGCGTCTGAAATCATGTGGGCAATTTTACGCCAGCGCATTTCTTCACCACGCAATGTTAAGTCTAACATTTTACTACCACGAATAACGTCGTGTAATTGAAAGCGAATGGCTATTTTCCCGTCTTCGGATACGACTTCACCAAAAAATAAAAACCGTGTTTTCGTTGCACGCCAATCCGCATAACGCACAGGTTCTGAGCGCAATCTGTTGGGTTCTTGAATGAAAACTTCTTTATCCATGATTTCAAAAGCGCCACATCCGCCTAAATCATCTTGTATAATTTTGCTAATTTTTTCAGCAAGATAAGAGCTGTTTCCAGAATATAGGTCGGCAATAAAAATGGGTTCAGGCTTTACTTGGCCACGCGTAATTTCAATGACAGGCGCGCTACCTGCTTGTGAAAAAGTCACTAAACTGATAAGAACAATCACATAGCGTAACAGTTTCATTGCCTTCATACTCCCTTGTTTTTTTTAGTCTATATTTAGTAGGTTATGCAACGGTTGATGAATTTCTTGGTTAGCCGCTAGTACACTGCCTGTTTCTAACATCTTTTTAGAAAAAGTTGTTTCGGTGACAGTGCCAAGCGCCTCTTGTACTAATAAAATTCCGCCAGCCATATCCCACAACTTGAGGCCTGAATCCACTATATAAGCATCAAATCGTCCACATGCAACATATGCAAAATCTAGGGTTGCTGCACCCATTTGACGAACTGCGCCCATTTCAGTAAAAACATGGGATTTGCTCATTTTAATAAAATGCGCATTTTCTTTATCTCGCGGTCTCCAGCCTAATGAAACAACACATCTATCAAATTCTTTTCTATTTGATACACGAATTTTACGCTTATTTAAAAACGCACCTTTTCCCTTTTCAGCCCAAAAAAGTTCATCTTTTATAGGATCATATGTAACAGCTGCTAAAACTGTATTGGCGCGCATAAGGGCAACAGCAATCGCAAAATGCGGTATGGCATGTAAGAAATTTTGTGTACCATCCAAAGGATCTATAACCCAATAAAAGTCAGACTCAGAATTTTTAATTTCACCAGATTCTTCTGTAATAAAGTTATAGTCCGGTTTTGCCTTAGAAAGTTCTTGTATCAAAACATGTTCTGATTTTTTATCAGCAGACAAAACAAAGTCGCCAAGCCCTTTACGCGATACCTGCAGTTGATCAAGTTCACCATAGTCATGCAATAACCCTTTGGCTGCTTTAAAAACTGCAGATGCCATGACATTGATAATAGGGCTATTTGATACGACTTTAATTGACATTATCCTTTTGCCCTTTCAACATACGTAGCATCTAGTGTGTTTACAACAACACGCATACCCGATGCAATATGTGGTGGCACCATAATCTTTACACCATTTTCAAGTACAGCTGGCTTAAAGGAGGATGATGCTGTTTGACCTTTGACAACAGCATCTGCTTCTGTAATTTCAAGTGTGACATGCTCTGGCAATTTAATACTGATTGGCTGTCCTTCGTGCAAACACAGTTGAACCATCATATTATCTTGTAAAAAAGGTGCGGCATCCCCAATGAAATTTTTAGGAAGATTCACTTGTTCAAATGTATTTTGATCCATGAAAACAAAGTTATTACCTTCTGCATATAAATATAAAAATTCTTGTTCTTCAAGAAAAACGCGCATAACAGATTCTGCGGCACGAAAACGCTCATTTTTTTTTGTACCCGTTGTTAGATTTTTAAGTTCTACTTGCATATACGCACCACCTTTTCCAGGTTGCGTATGCTGTGTTTTAACAGCAACCCATAAAGAATCTTCATATTCTATAATATTACCGACTTTAATTTCATTTCCCGATATTTTCATAAACTTTTAACCACTATTTTTAATATATCGCTAGAATACAAGAAATATAAGGGAAAGTCGATCAAGAAGTTATCCACGTATCTATTTAAAAGTCATTAAAAGCTATATTTTTTGTATGCAACCACTTGCACACGAACGATTTAAAATATAGCTGGTCTTGTGGACTATTTTCGTGATGATCATATGAAAATCTTATTGTGTTTAGCGACCCATCTTTTAACAGAAGTAGGCAAATACCAATAATTTTTTCACCATGATAAAGACAAAATAAGTATGTATTGCTATCTTGTAAGTGTGCATTTAGCTCTGTATCGTCAATTGCAAGTAAGCGCTTACAGGCCTCCTGTTCTGCATAGTGCATGCAAAATGTTATAGCGTATTGGGCGAAATTGCATTTCTTGAGGATAGACCTAATAAAAACATCTTTTTGTAAATTATAATTTGAAAAGCACCCTTGTGGTTTATTATTTGCGGTATCTGATTTTAATATGTCTGTTTTTAACGCCGCATAGGCATCGCGTGCTGTTGTATTGTGACGCAAATAATCTCTGAAGGATAAATTAAGGGCAACAAAACCGTGATCCTGTTCACATATATGCAAATTAATTCTTGGTTCTATGGTGTTATTTGAATAATAATAACGGAGTGGAATATTTAATTCGCCTTTACCTATATAGCCCTGTGATTCTAGATTTTTTATATCTTGCAAATTTTTAACTATGCATAAAATATCGATTGTATTTTTAGATAATAATCCGGGTACAGCTGTTGAACCTATGTGATGAACAATAATGCAGTTATCACCCAAGCAATCTTTTATTTTGTGCGCTTCATCACTAAAATTTTTTGGCCATAAAACTGAATAAGGAACGATATTAATTGTTTTCATTTTAGTGGGCCTAGCGCTTAAAGCGTGAGATAAAGTAAAAAGATTATAACAGCATAATGCGCAACACAGCAAGTGTTTGATATGTTCAATGACTCACCATATAAACCCTAATTCGGGATTAAAACGTTATTATTGATAGCTAAAGCTGATTCGTCCAAGGTGCTAATTTTAGACATGTTTGTTTTCTGATGGGGCCACCGCA
>DPKF01000107.1 GCA_003542655.1 Holosporales bacterium | reverse complement strand
CTACGTCAAAAATAGCATCTCAAAATAGTATTTCGGACAAATCAGTTAATGATATTTATTCACAAGTCGAAAAATCAGCCATTAACAATAACTTTTTAATCCCGAATTAGGTTTTTTAAATTAGCGGACTTAGCTACGGACACGTTCAAATTCCTCTAAATTTTAATCAAGGGTCGGCTTTGTGCAAAAACCGTCAAATACCTTCTAAACCACGTTTTGGTTTATAGACACCCATAAAAGAATAAATTACAGGAAGAACAAAAAGCGTAAATACAGTACCCATACTCATACCACCAACAATAACCCAACCAATTTGTCGGCGCGTTTCAGAACCAGGACCTGTTGCCAAAGCTAGCGGCAAGGCACCCAAAACCATCGCTGCTGTTGTCATTAAAATGGGTCGCAAACGAATAACGCATGCTTTTAATATGGCCTCCCTTACCTTCATACCCTCTTCTGCTTGCAGCTCATTAGCAAACTGTACCATTAAAATACCATGTTTCGTAATCAACCCAACAAGTGTGATTAACCCAATATTTGAATACATATTAATAGAGCCATCTTTAATAAGAGCAAGCGTGATAACAGCGCCCGCTAACGATAAAGGAACAGAGAACATAATAATAAAAGGATCACGCCAGCTTTCAAATTGAGCAGCCAAAACCAAGTAGATAAAAATAAGCGATAAACAGAAAATAAACGTCATAATATCACGTTCTTTCATAAACTTTCTTGTGTCACCTGCAAAATCATAAGATGTCTCTGAATCTAAATTTTCACTAAAAATTTCTTTTATACGCTCAATACCATCCATGACACTCACATTTTTATTCATTTCTATATATAAAATCGCAGCTCTTTGTCTGTTGTAGCGCATAATTTCAGGAACACCGGGCTTGTTTTCAATAGAAATCAATTCAGCTAAAGGTAGTAAAGTGCCCTCCTTCACGCCAGCACCAGCACGAATAAGCAATCTTAAAATATCTTCTTTTTTGCGACGATCTTGATCTTCAACTTCTACACGAACATCATACAAACGGTTATCGCGCTTGAACATATTTGCTTTTTGCCCCCTAACGAGAGTCTCAACAGTTTCGGCAATCGCACGTGGATCAATTTTTAAAGACATCGCTTTATCACGATTAATTTTCACAGCATAATCCAAGCGATCTTCTTTAAGCGTCCACTGAATATTGCCAGAAAACAAAGATTCCCCTTTAAACCAAGATGCCGCAGCCTGTGCTGTATTAAATAATTCTTTCAAGTCTTTATTTGTCTTAATCAAAACTTCAACACGCGTTGATCCTGATCCTGCTTCAAAGCCTGTTGAAATACTTTCAATATAAACACCGGCAACATCAGCCAGTTCTTTTGTAAGGTAATTTTTAATATCTTCAGATGATCTTTTTGAACCAGGCTTTAAATTCATAATAACGTCAAAAGACGGATTCGTAATAGAAGCACTTCGTTGGCTAACTTCTGGAATTGCAGCAACCGTTTCATCCATCTTTCGAACATATTTGTCTGTATACTGCAGCGTTGATGAATAAGGCGCATGCCCACGAACAGCAACATAAGCCTTATCTTCATTAGGGCTTTTAAGCTGAGGCAAGAAAAACCACTCACCAACACCAACAAGCGCAAAAATTAACCCAGACATCAGAACCATAAAACGCTTGTTAAGTGCCAGCTTTAACTTTTTTTCATACACCTTATCAACAGAATCCAACCACTGTTCAATGGGAAATTTTTTACGTATTTTTTGCACCCAAAGTGAATCTGTCTTTGCTTCTTCTTTATGCGTTTTCAACAAGCGTGCACACATCATAGGTGACAGTGTTAAAGCAACAAACCCTGAAATGATAACAGATACAGCAAGTGTTATAGAAAACTCGCCCAAAAATTTGCCAGTTTGTCCTTTTGCAAAAGACACAGGCGCATAAACCGCAGCAAGTGTTAATGTCATAGCAATGACCGGAAATGAAATTTCTTTAATACCTTTATAGGCAGCTTGAAAAGGTTCCAGCCCCTTTTCAACATAACGATAAATATTTTCTAAAACGACAATGGCATCATCAACAACCAAACCAATCGCTAAAACGATCGCCATCAAAGTCATCGTATTAATGGTATAGCCAAACAGCTGCATGACAGCAAACGTACCAATTAAAGACACAGGAATAGTCACAAGCGGAATAATGGATGCTTTAAATGACTGTAAAAATAAGAACACCACAAGAATAACCAAAATAGACGATTCTACAATCGTTCGATACACCTCTTTAATAGATCTTTCTATATACTCAGATTGATCTGACAAAACGAATGCTGAACGATCTTTGGGCATTTGCTCTTCAATAAGCTTCAACTCTTTACGCACGTCTCTTGAAATTTCCATTGGATTTGCAGTGGATTGCTTGAAAATTGAAATACGAATACCTGGTTTGCCATTTAAAAGCGTTTTCGTATCACGATTGTTTGTTTCAAGTTTTGAATATCCAATATCTTTTAATCGAATCAAGTTATTATTTTTTGAAGAAATAATAATGTTATCAAATTCTTCCGGTTTTTCCAGCATCAAGGTTGCTGTCACTAAAAATTCACGCGTATGTGAAGAAAGTTTCCCGATTGGTTTTTCAAAATTTTGTTGCCTAATGGCATTCAGAACTTCATCTGTTGTTACCTTAAATTGTGCTAGCTTTGTCGGGTCAACATATATGCGCATAATATACAAGCCAGAACCACTAATTTCAACGTTACCAACACCTGAAACGGCTTCAAAATTTTTCTTAATTTCATTATCAGCATAATCATACAGCTCTTCCAGAGGAACGTCATCCGATATCATGGCAATTTGCATAATAGGGCGATCATCTGCACGTGTTTTTCGAAGCGTTGGTGGCAACATTTCCTTTGGCCAACTTGCATCTTGATACACGCGTGTTAAGCGATCACGCACCTCGTTTGTGGACAAATTAATATCTGCCCCAGCATTAAAAGCAAGTGTGACCTCAGATTTGCCATCTTTACTGATGGATTGCATGTAATCCAATCCTTCAATACCCGCCATATGTTCTTCAATTTTACGGGTAACCTGTGATTCCATAATCTCAGGACCGGCACCCTGATAATTAGCTTCAAGCGTGATATATGGCTCTGCAATTGTTGGAAACTGCTGTAAAGGCAAACGCGTAAAGGCAACGATCCCAACAACAGTAATAAGAAAAGTTAAAACCCAAGAAAAAACAGGTCTTTTAATACAAATTTCAGAAAGTTTCATGACACAAATACTTTTCTTTTAATGTTATTTTTCAGCAGATTTTTTTTCTTCTGTCTTTGGCGTTTCAGCAGGCACAGTAAGCGCTTCACTTTTAATTTCTACTGGTTGTGCATTGGTAATTTTAACCTTCATACCGGCCTGCACATTTCCGGCCGTTATAATCAATTGTCCCCGCTGTAAACCACTTCGAATTTCAATTTTTCCATTTTCACGGTGCCCTGTTAGAACACCTCGAGCAACAGCTTTACCCTTTTCAACGGTATACACAAATTCTTGATCATTTTTCACATGTATAGCTGTTTCTTCAATTTGTAGCACGTCACCATTTTCACCAGTAATAACATCCAAATTTACAAACAAGCCTTGTTTTAATTGCCCTTCTTTATTGGGTATAGAACCACGAACACTTAAACTATGCGTATCCGTATCAATTGCAGAATCTACAGCTTCAACTGTTCCTTTAAAAAGCTGTTCTTTAAAGGCATCCACGCGAAGTTCGATCACTTGACCAACACCAATATCATGAACGTGGCGTTCCGGTACTTTGAACTCTACCTTCATAGCTGATTCATCAACAATTTTTAATAAATCTTGGTTGTTTTGAACGGTTGCACCTTCAGAAAATTCAATAATACCGGCTGTTCCACTAAATGGGGCAACAATTTTTGCCTTTAATAGGTTTGCTTCAGCTTCTTCAACTTGCGCTTGCGCCATACCAAGGGCGCCTTTTGCCTCGTCATATTTTTTTTGACTTTCAATTTTTTGCTTTAATAACTGCTCCACACGATTAAAATCAAGCTCTTTCACCTGACGCTCGGCCTTAGCACGTGACAACCGGGCTTGCAAATCTGTATCCTCAAACTCAATTAACGTATCACCCTTTTCAACAGCAGTGCCTTGCTCAAACCCAATTTTTTTAATGCGGCCCTGTCCACCCGGCATTTCGGATTTAATAACAACTGAATTATTAGCGCGCAAACGACCAACAGTTGTTATACGTTTACTCATTGGTGATATTTCTGCCGGAAAAGCCTCAACAGCAATAATACGTTCACTTCCAATACCAACAGCCCCCTTTTCGTCACTTAAAATATATTGGCATACTGACTTAGCTGGTCTGTCCAATAATTTAAAAAAAGTTAACGCCGCTAGAATAGAAACTAACACACCAAAAGCAACAAAGATGGGAGCCTTCCCAATAGGTGTCATTTTTTTATAAATCCATTCCATCATATTACTTATTTTCCTACACATATCCCTTTATAACATAGAATATCATGAAAACTTAAACAAATTATTAATCAGTTGGAAAGTGATCGCTTTGTATGAAAATAATCACGCAAAAGCATCTGACATTTTTCTTCATGTATACCACCATACACTTCTGGTTTATGAAGCGTATGATTAAAAGCCTGCAATGTATGCTCAACCCCACCATTTTTAGGGTCGTAAGCACCAAAATAAACGCGTCGAATCTTTACATGGGCAAGCGCACCTGCACACATTATACAAGGCTCTAAAGTCACATAAAGATCACAATCAACCAAATACTTTTCATTGATTTCTTTACAAGCTGCCTCTATGCATAAAATCTCAGCATGATGTAAGGCATTTTTATTTTTTTCAACAAAATTATGCGCACGCGCAATAATTATATTATTCTGAACAACCAC
>DPKF01000150.1 GCA_003542655.1 Holosporales bacterium | reverse complement strand
GGTCTAGACGAAGGGGCGCACTTTAGTCCATACCGTATTATCCGATGGTATATAGATTAAATCAACTTTAGAAGCTAACGCTTTAACTGCTGCTACAACCTCACAAGAATTATTCACAGCAATCGCTTTTATAGGAACATCTAGCTTTTGAAGTTCTTTCACCGTTTGCGCGGAATTTGACTAGGCAGAACTATAAATAATTCCTAAAGTTTTAAAATTATGAATCATTTTTTTAGCGAGTGAAAGCATATTATTTAGTGGTGGCGCATCATAAACACCGGTCATTTTATCTGGATTCTCGTAAGAAGCCACGAGATTAACCTCTTTGGGGTAAGTGACGGAAGAGAATAAAATCGGAATATTATTGGGATTTTTTATGTTTTGGAATGTTTGGGCTGAGGGTGTTGAAATTGCAACAATTGCATGAACTTCTTGGTTTATGAATTTCTTGGCAATTTGTTGAGCTATTGTCATATCACCTTGCGCATCTTGATCGATAATCTCGTAAGATGATCCAAGCGTGTCAATAAGACCTTTCTTAGATTCATTAAGGGAAGGATGATTTACAATCTGTGTGATTGCAATTCGTTTTTTGTTACTTGTATTACTTTTCCATCCGCAAATAGTTAAAGATAGAATAAGGGGGTATATAATTTTTTTCATATTGGACTCATTGATTTATAAATAATTTAATGCAATACACTATGGTATTGTTGTTTTTAACTATTTAACGTGCTACAAAGCCACTTTTTGCAAGAAAGCTTATAGCACGTTTATAAATCGAAATGAGAAAGAGTGAAAATCTGGGCGCAATATTAAATCAATATACATAGTTGAGCCCTCTATTAAGTTTCACTAACATTAAGTATAATATACACATAGTGAAATGTCAAGGGATTTGTAAAAGTTGTGCGGGTTCAGCATAAATGAGACTGATTCCTTATATGGTGGTACTTCTAATAAAATAGAATCATATTGGACTATAGCCAACTGCTAATAAAATGAGAGATACTATTATTATTTATCAATTTTACCAATGACTTACTCCTTAGATTTGCGCCGCAAGATTTTTAGTATTAAAGCCGATCAAAATTTAACCTTTCTAGAAATCTCCCAATTATTTAATATTTCTATGGCGACCTTATTTCGTTGGTCAAAAAAGATTGAACCACATGCCACTCGTCATAAGCCCGCCACAAAAATAGATATGGATGCTCTAAAGAAGGATATTGAAATCTATCCAGATGCTTACCAATTTGAACGAGCTAAACGTTTAGGTGTCAGTAGAAGCTGTATATTTTATGCCTTAAAACGCCTCAACAAGAAGAAAAACCACTGATTTTCATTGATGAGATTGGCTTTGCGCATGACATGCCTCGTACACATGGGTATTCAAAGAAAGGTAAGCGCTGCTATGGAATACATGATTGGGGGGGCAAAAGGCAGAACCAATGCCATTGGGGGCATTAATCGGCAAGACATTGCTGACAGTTAGTTTGGTTAAGAGTAATGTGAATACAGCGATCTTCAGTAGTTGGATAGAACAGGATTTATTACCAAAACTTCCTAAAAATAGCGTTCTTATTATGGACAATGCAAGCTTTAGCTACGCTGACCTTCGGTTCATAAAGGGAGCGCGATGCAAGAAAAAATTAAAGACGCTGGGCATATACTCGAATACCTCCCTCCATATTCTCCAGACTTAAATCCTATTGAAAAAAAATGGGCATAAGCAAAATCAATACGCAGGAAAGAAGGATGCTCAATAAATGATCTGTTTAGTAAATATATTTAATATCTCATTTTATATAGGCTTAGCTATACAACGATCAACATTTGCATAGTGCTTTGAAATTTGTAACGCCAAATCAAAGGCATACGGGCGAAGATAAGGCCATTCTAGCAAAGCGCCACGCCGTTTATCAAATGGCAAAAAAACAGCGACCCGACAGATGGAGCAGCAACACACAAGAAACTGGACGCCAGATGACATGGTTGCCTTAAATCCGGATAAAAAACGAATTTTAAACACTGGCGACAACTTACTTGACAGCTTCCGGTTTATAAGTTTTTAAGTCAGAGAAATACTCTCTAAAAAGAAACTTAACCTTCTTAAGTCGCTATTAATTCCTAATTCAGCTGGAATAAAATAAGGCATGGTAAGTTTATACTCTTGGATACCTGCTTCATGTTTGAAAGAAAATCCGTTTTTATGAAAGGTTAAAGCATGTTCTTTTTCAGTATCATCGCTGAGTGTAAACCCTGTATATGCTATATGGTGTGGTTTTCCATTAAACTTAATAGTATAAGAATTTGTTGATGAAATACTGAAAATGGATTCTCCGTTCTCAAACCAAAATTTTCTATTCTCTAAATGACTAAAGCCAGTTAAAAAATTTATGGTTACGTCTTCAAATAAATATGTGCGTTCAGAACTAGTTAACAATGCTCTTAAACTTCTGTCTATAGGTTCACTAAATTGGAGTGTTAATGGTCCAAAAGGTCCTGTCGGTAATAAATCTTGCGGGGTTATCTCTGTCAAAAAATCTTCATGCGTACCAAAAAGATGATTATATTTCTTAATGTGTGTTCTCCAGGATGGACCAAAGTTATTGGTTAAAAAATCTTCATAATCATTTGGCACACTAATATTCACTTGTCCAAACATCAGTTTACGAAGTGGAAAAACTTTCTCATCTGTGAGAGTATTGTGGGGTAGATTGCATACGTAGCGGTTCTCGGAAACCACATGGCGCATAAAAAACAAGTCTAAAGCAGTTTTAACTTTGCCACCTTCATAGGAAATTATACGAAACACCCTTTCATCCCCTTGATCCAAAGTTAGCACATAACCTAATTTCACTAATTCGGGGGCAACAAACATTATCCAGTCATTAAAATGCTCTAGAAATGAGCAACAATCGAGATCATCATCCCATGGAATCAACCCCCCATGACGTACAGCTCCTAACAAGGTCCCGCCATAAGCAAAAAAGGGAATTTGATAATGATCCATTATAGTTTGAAAATCATAAATCAATTGATAAAGGGCTAGAGGTAAATCTGGATCAAATTGATGGTAACCGTCCAAGCAACCACACCTTATCTCTTGAAAGACGCGCAGATCCTAGAAACTACACTTTGAACTGACCATAAAAAATAATTTTATTTTTTTA
>DPKF01000066.1 GCA_003542655.1 Holosporales bacterium | reverse complement strand
TAAAGGCGATAAAAAAAGGGTGATGTGTCAGACAACTGATTTTATAAACAGTGCAGAACATGCCCTTGGGCTGCATGATGATAAATCCAGTTTAAAAAAATCTATTGTGCCCATTGGGGACGTGAAAGATTATGACACGCAAGTTGGCACAGATAGAAGCGATAAAAATGCTGTTGCACAAGGTGGGTCAAGCCTTGATTGGTTAGCATTTCCTGTGAGTGCAGCCTCAGGCAGATCTATGGTTATGCCATCAGATTATCAAGAAATTATGGACCATTTCCTTAAAGGCGAACTGGATTATATTCCAAGTCCACAGCAACCAACGCCAGATAAGCAAACCATCAGGGGGCTGCGTTCTTTGCTTGAATTACCTTTCTTAAATTATACGGCAAATGGATTTCAAGCGATTAAGGCAGAGCTTGAGGCATTAATTGCCAAAGGCAGTCTTGAGAGCTTAGCTCAAGAACAAATTGGAAAAATGATCCGTAATGCCCGTTTTGAAGGGGCAAAAAACCGCTTTGCATCCTCCATCCCGGGGATGTCTGCTGAGACAATTGAAGGGCTTGTTCACCAATTATCAGAGAAAAACCGAAAGACTAAAATACCCCAATTTATGGTAAAAAATGACCCGGCTTTACGCTATGGCACCGATAAAGGTGGGCTGGCTAAAGCAAAAATTCTTATACCTGTGGATACGTTTATTGAAAATTACACCGATCAGGGTGTTTTGTATCATGGTACCCCCGATTTTACCAATGTTTTAAATATGATCCGCAATGGTATGGTGATTAGTAAACAAAATCAAGGAACAGCTATACATGGTCGGGGTGTTTACACCGATAAAACCAGAAGCGTACCTGAAAGTTATGCTAAAGATACAGGTGTGGTGCTAGAGATGAAAGTTCAACCAGATGGGCTTCGGGTTCTAGATTGGGCCACTGCAAAAAAAAGACAGGAACTAAAAACACTATTTCCTGATGCAGCAACAGCCAGTGGTGCTGAGCTTGATACAATATTTGAAACACTGTCCCAAAATTATGATATTGACATTATTATTAATCAGTTTCCCTTAATTCAAAATGCGGCAGCGATTAGACTGCCAAAGAAAAGTATAGATTTAATAAAACTACAAATTCAACAAGCAGAAAATTCCTTAAAAGCTTATTTAGCAACAGAAGAAAAACCGGCTATTGGCGCAAAGCAAATAAGGCAGTGGTTTAATTATCTGCATCCTAAGGGGCAATTCGCCGGGTTTGCACACGTTATTGGTATTCAGCTTACAAAGGATATGCACGCCAGGGTAAACAGGGCATTACCTGCTTATTTGGCGCAAGATGATGCAGATGCTGAAATTGTTTGTTCTATGATTTTATCACACGGGAAAAATTATTGGAAAACTGAAGAAGAACAGCTAGTATATGAAGCTGCTTTTAAGGTATATAAGAAATTCCTAAACACCATAGCCGCTTTTACACTTGACGACGCGTTAACAAATGACTTCATTTTTGTGCGCACAACTTTAAAGCAAGACATTAATGCCTCCAACATAAGCAACTACATATCAGCACTTAGGGATACACCGCTGGATGAAAATATGAGAAATGATTTGGAATATCTACACACAACTTTCAAGCTAGACATTAATTTCGCCAACATAAGAGCCTACCTATCAGCACTTAGGGAGAAACCACTGGATGAAAATATGAGAAATGGTTTGGAATATCTACACACAACTTTAAAGCAAGATATTAATGCCTACACCATAAATAAAATTGTAACAGTACTCTCCCCGATAAAAGGAAATTTAATAACTTATCTAACAAAAGCCATGTCTTTAAGGCAAGACTTGAACTATATTGGGGAGATTATTGATATCATCAATGCAATCAACACAGTTTCGGAAGCACGATTAGATGACTTTATACTCTTTTTAAAAGAAGGGTTTAAAGGCGCTTTAGTGAATAATATAGTAGAGGTGGCGGTCATTATAAAAAATATAGATCTGCAAAGCCTGCAAGACACAATAAAAAATATATTGCCGAACCTGGAAAACGACAGGTATGGGCTTGCTCAGGTGATTATAAAGCTACATAAAAAATTTAAAGATGAATGGCTGGACTATTTCAAAAAATTAAAAATTTTTATTGTTGGTGGAAAAAGTGCATATGCAGATAGTATTCTTGATTCCCTTCTTGCATTTTTATCATGGGATGATGTTTATAAGGAAACTGAAATGATCTTAGAAATATTAAAAAAAGAAAAATCAAATAATCTTTCTTACGCCAATATTTTAAAAGCCTTAAGCAAACATCAACAGAAGAATAATAAAAAAGAGGCATTAGATCTTACAGCCGAGCTGATTAAGATGACGCCTAATAAAACTAAATTAACCTATATGCTCTATACTTTTTTGACATTTGATATTGAAAAAATGCATAAAATAATAGAGGCATTACCAGCATATTTAAGCAGTTTAGACCAAGCGACAATCGATAATCTAACTGGGCAGGGGATGCAAGAATATTTTCAGACCTATTAGATATGCGTTGGTGGTACTTTCTCTCTTTTGATCTACCTAGGTGTTGTAAAAAACATCTTTTTAGCTCTAAATTAGCATTTTCATGCTGCAGTATGTGCAAAACGACTGTCATAAATCTTCTTGGTTTTTGGCGCCTTCTGTAACAAAACAATGTTTCTTCTTCTATTTTATTATAAAATGGGTTATTCTTATTACAGCTGCTTTCTTTATAAATTATGACTGGGCGACATCTCGGCATAATGGTTTTAAAGATGGCATTAAAAAACTTTTATATAAAGGAAAAATGATGTCGATTACTACAGAAGAAAAAGCAAAAGTTGTTAAAGCCTATGCTATTAATGCAAACGATACAGGGTCACCTGAAGTTCAAGTTGCCATTATGACGACACGTATTAAAAACTTAACAGCACATATGAATGATCATAAGAAAGATTTTCACTCACGTCATGGTTTGTTAAAATTAGTGAGCCAACGTCGTAAACTTTTAACGTATTTACAGCGCGAGAGCGTTGAGCGTTACCAAAATTTAATTAAACGTTTAGAATTGCGTCGTTAAGTTATTACAAGAGATTTGATATTGCAGCCATTAGCCTTAGGTCATTTAATGTTTTTATTGAACCAAAAGGATGCGTTGCAATAAGTTTGAGGGCAGCTACCAAGCGTGCCCTTTTTTTATAGGAAGAAGAAAGAATGTTTAAAATTAAGACAAAAGAAATAACACTTGGGAATAAAAAATTATCTCTAGAAACTGGGCGGATTGCACGCCAAGCAGACGGATCTATTATGGTTCGTTACGGCGATGCGCAAATTTTATGTACAGCTGTTGGTGCAAAACAAGTAAAAGCAGGAACAGATTTTTTCCCACTTTCAGTGCATTATATTGAAAAAATGTATGCTGCAGGTCGCATTCCGGGCGGCTACATAAAACGTGAAACAAAACCATCTGAAGGCGAAGTTTTAACGTCACGTCTAATCGATAGGCCAATTCGCCCGCTTTTCCCAGCCGGATTTTATAATGAAGTACAAATCGTTTGTACAGTCATGTCTTCTGATGGTGAATCCGATCTTTGTGTTGCAGCAATGGCTGGTGCCTCTGCAGCACTAAGCATTTCTGGTATGCCTTTTGCAGGACCTGTTGCTTGCAGCCGCGTTGGCTATATTGACGGTGAATACGTCTTAAACCCAACGCCTGCACAACAAGAAAAATCAGCCCTTGATTTAGTTGTTGCTGGTACAAAAGAAGGGGTTTTGATGGTTGAATCGGAAGCGCAAGAACTGTCAGAAGAAATCATGCTTGGTGCCGTCGAATTTGGTAAAAAATCCTATCTTCCCATTATTGATATGATTGAAAGTCTTCAAAAAGAAGTTGGCGCCAAAGCTTGGGTGATGACAGATAACAGTAAAGACAAAGACGCCCTTATTAAAGATTGTAAAAAGTTGTGTGAAAAAGATCTGAAAGCAGCGTATGCGCTTCAAGATAAGCAAGAACGTTCACAAGCAATTAATGCTATTAAATTAAAAACAACAGATGCAATTTTAGCAAAAACTCCAGATACAGATGCTGTGCTATTAGCAGGTGCCCTAAAAGGTATAGAAGCTGATATTTTGCGTTTAGATATCTTGAAAAATAAAAAACGTATTGATGGACGCGGCCTAAAAGATGTTCGTAAAATTACACCTGAAATTGGTGTGTTAACACGCACACATGGAAGCGCCTTGTTTACACGTGGCGAAACCCAAGCATTAGTTGCGATCACACTCGGCACCGCACAAGACGAACAAACTGTCGATTCACTTTTTGGTGAAAGCAAACAACGTTTTATGCTGAATTATAATTTTCCACCATACTCTGTTGGCGAGTGCGGACGCTTGGGCGCGCCGGGTCGTCGTGAAATTGGTCATGGAAAACTTGCGATGCGCGCTCTTAATGCGATGCTACCAACACGCGAAGAGTTTGGTTATTCTATCCGCGCTGTATCTGAAATTACAGAATCGAATGGGTCATCTTCTATGGCAACTGTTTGCGGCACATCCCTTGCGTTGATGGATTGTGGTGTTCCTTTGAAAAAACCAGTTGCGGGTATTGCGATGGGCTTAATTAAAGAAAAAGAAGACTTTGCTGTTTTAACAGATATTTTGGGCGATGAAGATTACCTTGGCGATATGGACTTTAAAGTTGCTGGTACAGCGGACGGTGTAACAGCCCTTCAAATGGATATTAAGATCACAAGCATCACGCATGACATCATGACACAGGCTTTAGCGCAGGCAAAAGATGCCCGCATTCACATTTTAGGTGAAATGAATAAAGTAATCAAATCCTCACGCTCTGAATTAAATGATAGTGCACCAAAGATGACAACGATTACCATTCCAAAAGATAAAATCCGTGAAGTAATCGGCGCTGGTGGAAAAGTAATCCGCGATATCTGTGAAAAATCAGGTGCTAAAGTTGATATTGATGAAAGTGGAACAATTACAATTGCGGCTGCAGACCAAAACAGCTTAAACATTGCTTATGACATGATTGATGCCATCACAGCAGAACCTGAAGTTGGTAAGATTTATTCAGGTAAAGTTATGAAAACGGCTGAATTTGGTGCGTTTGTTGCCTTTATGGGCCCACGTGAAGGTTTGGTTCATATTAGTGAACTGAATAATGAACGTGTTGCAAAAGTAACAGACGTTGTTAAAGAAGGCGATACGGTTCAGGTAAAAGTTATCGGCATGGACGGTAACAAAGTACGCTTAAGCATGAAAGCATGTTTAGAAACTGAAGCAAAAAGCGCTTAATTTCTAGACAATCATTTTGATAAAGATAATCTCCTGAAATAGTTTCTATTTCAGGATTTTTTCTATATGGGATCACACGGAGTAAGCAAAATGACCAACTGAAAATAGGGAAAAACATCACTTAATAAGTGGAAAACAAAATGCGAAAGACTCTCTTATTTTAACGCCATAACGGAAGCTGTCAAGTAAGTTGTCGCCTTTTTAAATTAGGCGGCTCTGTTTTTTAGGCAGGTGTCGCCAGTGTTTAAAATTCGTTTTTTATCCGGATTTAAGGCAACCATGTCATCTGGCGTCCAGTTTCTTGTGTTGCCACTCCATCTGTCGGGTCGCTGTTTTTTTGCCATCTGATAAACGGCGTGGCGCTTTGCTAAAATGGCCTTATCTTCGCCCGTGTGCCGTTGATTTGGCGTTACAAATTTCAAAGCACTATGCAAATGTTGAGCGTTGTACCATGCATCAAACTTTTCGCACCAGACCCTTGCCTCAGTAATACTTTCAAAGCATGTCATGCGTGGAAACGTTGGGTGATATTTAAGTGTTTTAAATAAGCTTTCCGAAAAAGGGTTATCATCGCTAACGGATGGCCTTGAGAAAGAAGGCATAACCCCTAGTTTTTCTAATGTGGCAAGCATTGTTAAACCTTTCATTGGGGCCCCATTATCTGAATGGAGCACACGTTGTTTTTGATCAATTTTTTCATCCAAAC
>DPKF01000092.1 GCA_003542655.1 Holosporales bacterium | reverse complement strand
TTAACTCTATCAACATCTATACTTGGAACGTTTATTGTATTCAAGCGAATGAGCCTTATGGGAGAAGCACTATCACATGGCATATTACCAGGGATTGCACTTGCGTTCATGATATCGGGGCTCTCAACTCTAGGGTTAACCATTGGTGGTATGATCGCCGGTATATTAGTTGTTCTTCTCAGTTTCACACTCTCTAAAAATGCTCATATTCCAGAAGATTCAAGCCTAACTGCTATGTATATTATATTTTTAAGTATTGGCTTTTTATTACTATCCTCTGCAAACAGTGGTGTGCATTTAACACATATTTTATTTGGTAATATACTAGCCATTGATACAGACACATTGGTCTTAATTATCAGCGTATCCTCCGCCACTTTATGCGCAATGATTTTCTTAACAAAGCCCCTTTTATATGCCTCATTTGACCCCATATTTTTAAAACTAAAGGGATATTCAGTATCTTGTATTCAAAGCATCTTTTTAGTGCTGGTTGTCTTAAATTTAGTCGCAGCTTGCCAAGCAATTGGCACGTTAATGGCCCTGGGCGTTATGTTACTACCAGCCATTACAAGCCGCATATTAACGACAAACTTTAAGCACATTATATTACTCAGCCTCTTACTGGGATTAAGTGGCAATTTTATAGGGCTTCTTACTTCCTACCACTTCAATCTATCCACCGGCCCAACAATAGTGCTTGTATTGGGATTATTTTTTTTAACAAGCATTTTATTACGTCCTAAAAAACATACTGGTTAACTGCCGCAAACTTCTTGATTCAAGCAAACATTAATAAAATATTAAAAAATAGTTAATTAGCACTTGTTTTTTTTTTATTATGCGCCATATTAGAAGTAGAGGATACTTACGTATAAAATATTTGGAGATTGTTTCATGACTATTGGACTTATTGACCCAAAAACTAAATTTAATATTTTAGTACAGCGTAAAGCGTCCATAGAAAAAGAATTATCCGATCGCTTGAACGCACCTAAAGGTACCTTAGACTTTACTCTACACAAGCTAAATAAAGAGCGTATACGCGTCAAGCAAGATTTAGCTGTTGTCAGCTTTCGCTACACACCGGACACAATTGCTTAACATTTTGCCTGCACGCATAAACATTTTCGCTTATTTAAAAAACTAACTTTGCAAACCAGTAAAGTTGTGCTACGATGTGAACAGTAAATTTAATCACTTATTTAAAATGGCTATAGCAAGAAAAATGAAATTACCAGAAGAGAAAACAGATTATAAAATTTTAGCATCAGCAAGAGAGCTTTTCGTGGAACATGGCTTCTCTGGAACTTCTATGGGTAAAATTGCTATGAAAGCAAATGTGAACCATAGCCTTATTTTTCACCACTTTGGTAATAAGCAAAAATTATGGCAAGCTGTTAAAGATAATATTATTGAAGAAGGTAAAAAACTGTACGAATATGTTCCTGAAACCCAGTTATCATTTGCAGATTTTTTACAAGTTCTGATTAAAAGAGCAACCGATTTTTACAAAAACAATCCTGATATTGTACGTATGATCAACTGGCAACGTGTTGATGTTGCTGCAGGCGATATTATAGGACTAAACCTTTCGCCAGAATCAAAACAATGGTTGGCTGCATGCAAGCATTATCAATCAAAAGGTGCAATTAATCCAAAGCATAAACCCGAAAATGTTGTCACAATGATTTTAGCCGTGATTAGCTCTCTATCAATGGATCCGAACAACTTTTTGAACGATGAAAAAGCAAAAGAGGATTATATGACTTTCTGTGTAAACACACTTGTGAACGCCTTGAAAGTATAGTTTTGAATGAACGGTAGTCGTTCATGACTAAATTACCCATTTCAGCATTTATTATTTGTTGTAATGAAAAAAACAGGATCTGTCACGCTATAAATAGTTTGTCAGGTCTTGTTTCCGAGATCATTGTGGTTGATAGCGGTAGCACAGATGGGACCGTAGAATATTTAGAGTCTCTTGGTATCAAGGTTGTTCACAGAAAATGGGATGGGTATGTGAACCAAAAAATTTATGCAGAAAGTTTATGTGCCCATGATTGGGTTTTAAATCTTGATGCAGACGAGGCATTGAGTAATAAACTCATCACCGAAATCAGAACGCTTTTCAGTACGACAGAACTAAAGCCAACCGCATACAAAATTAAAAAGATTTTTGTTGATCCACTAAAAAACAAATTAAACCCTTTTAATCCCTATCTACATTTTATTCTTTTATATCATAAATCGATTGCAAGCTATAAAACATGTCATGGTAGCTTATATCAAGATTCCGTCAAAATGCTTCAGCCAAACAATAAGCCACATCACTTAAAACACCCAATTTGGCACAGGTCAAAAGTTTCTTTGTATCAAATGCTCAATAAAATGAATGAGTATACAGAATTACAAGCTACTGAAATGGTCCAGAAAAAACGACATTTTAGCGCCGTACGATCACTTATAGAAATACCATTCACAATTTTTAAATATTTCATCTTAAGGCGCTATTTTATGCTTGGACGCTCTGGCTTTCATGACAGTGTATTTTGGGCATTTGGTCGCTTTATAAAACAAGCAAAAACATGGGAAAAAAACCAAAAAAAAATTAATGGAGATCAATAATGCAATTTTTTTTAGACACCGCAAATGTAGAAGACCTTAAACCATTCCTAGAGACTGGTTTGATTGATGGCATCACAACAAACCCAAGCCTTATTGCAAAACAAGGTAAAAAGCTACCCGATGTTATTAAGCAATTTTGCGACCTGGTAGACGGGCCTATAAGTGCCGAAGTTATGGGAAAAACTTCAAAAGAAATGATTCAAGAAGGCTTAGAACTTTCAAAAATCCACGAAAACGTCACTATAAAGCTTCCTTTAACGATGGAGGGTTTAAAAGCATGTTATGCCCTTTCTAATGAAGGTATCCTAACAAATGTCACTTTATGTTTTTCAGTAACACAGGCCCTGATGGCAGCAAAAGCTGGTGCAACGTTTGTTTCCCCTTTTATTGGGCGGCTTGATGATATCTCTCACAACGGTTCATCAATCATTAAAGATATTTCAGAAACTTTTACCATACAACAAATGGATACACTGGTTCTTGCAGCATCTATCAGAACGCCATTCCATGTCATGGAAGCAGCAAAAGACGGTGCCGAAATTGCCACCATACCACCAAAAGTGCTACAACAGATGATACATCACCCTTTAACAGATAAAGGGCTGGATATTTTTGAAAAAGACTGGTTAGCTTCGCGGCAATAGGACAACGTATGGATTTAATCACACAAGGGTTACTAGGCGCAACAGTTGGATACGCAGTATCTGGCAAAAGCTTAGGAGCAAAAAAATCACTTATATATGGTGCATTATTTGGCCTACTTCCTGATATGGACATGTTTGTATCCTACATATCAATAAACCCACTGGCTGAGGCAATCCACCATAGGGGAATTACACACTCCCTGTTCTTTGCGCCCGCCTTTGCAGCATTTATCGCCCTCATTGCAAAATTTGCCTGCAAAAAAGATTTTAAAGCTTGGTTTAAACTTGCCTTTTGGGCAATTGTGACACACCCCATTCTTGATCTGTTTACAACCTACGGCACACAGCTTTTAATGCCATTTTCCAATAATCGTTTTTCTTTAAATGCTGTCCCCGTTATTGATTTTACTTATTCAATTCCGCTCATAATCTCTATTTTTGTGATTGCCTTATGTAAAAATGAATCCGTCAGTCGTATTATCAATTATATTATTCTTTTTATCACAAGTTGTTACCTCATTATGGGCATTGCCCAATACGATAAAGCAATGGAGCGCGTACAAGCAGACGCACAAGCGCACAATTGGTGTGGTAGAACAGAAGTGTTTACTGGGATCTTTTCTATTTTTAATCGTCGCGCTGTTGTGTATGAAGGTGATAACGTTCACGTGGCACACTTTAACAATTTGAATGATGCCCCCATACAGTGGACAACTTTCAAGCAAGATAAACTAGATATTACATCTAAAGATATTGAATTTTTTAAATGGTTCTCAAAGGGTCATATTCTAGTTCAAAAACATGAGGACGGTTACCTACTGCGTGATGTGCGCTTTGGCATATTCCCCCACCCTATGGATGGTCTCTGGGGCATAGAAATTGA
>DPKF01000079.1 GCA_003542655.1 Holosporales bacterium | reverse complement strand
CTTATTATGTTGCAACAGCGAAAGCGTTAGTTGGCAAAAAGGTTGGGGATTCTGGTGAAGTTGAAGAAACCCTAAGTGATAAGTTTGCTATTGCAGCGCTACACGGTAAAAAAGTAACGTGCACTTTTACAATTGAAAATGTTGAAGAAAAAGGTGAGTTTATCCCTGATGCTAAATTTTATGAAGGCATGGGTGTAAAAACAAAAGAAGAGCTTTTGGAGAAGATAAAAGAGACCTTACAAAATGAAATGAATCGCGACGTACGTTTACACATGAAACGTAATTTGTTTGATCAGCTAAGTTCAAGTTATGAGTTTGATCTGCCGCCATCAATTTTAGATGCTGAAAAGAAAAACATTCAAGAACAGATGCAAGAAGCGGGTGAATCAGAGACAGAAGACGCTAAAGAAATTGAAAATTTAGCCGTTCGTCGTGTGCGTTTAGGTCTTTTGATAGGACATATTGCCAAAGAAAACAAACTTTCACCATCAGAACATGATTTACTGGAAAAAATAAAACCATACATATTTCAAATGCAAGGTTCTCCTGAAGATAATTATAAAAGGCTTGTAAAAAATGAGCGTTTTATGGAAGTCATTCGTTCTGAAGCTTTAGAAGAAGTTGTGGTCGACTTTTTGTTAACAAAAGTTGATACGACAGAAAAAAAAGTTTCGGTTGAAGATTTGCAGAAAAAAATAGATGCTATTTTACCTGAAGCGTAAGAAAAACGATAAAAAATAAACAAAATAAAGAGAGCTTTTATAGTTCTCTTTATTTTGCTAGCTTGTATGCCCGTCAATAAACGCCTGCAAATCCCATCGCGCTATAAATTAAGCATCAACAAATATGATATTAACCATTCACATGAACTAATAAATGGTGTTAGAGTGGAAATAGTTTGAGAATAGTCACTATCAAGGAATGATAATGCTAAAAAATAGCCAGATTTTAAACGGCATATTAAGTAAAGTATACAAGAGTTTTAATATTTTATGACATTGTAAATAGATGAAACATGTCTGAAACCAAACCATATATATATCTAGAAAAACTAGAAGTCATTAAGGATGTAAAATTTACATTACGTGAAATTGATGTGATTTCATGCATTTTAACAGGAAAAATTGCTAAAAGTATGTCAACTGTTTTAGGTATTGAAACAAGAACGTATGAAACTCATTATTCTAATATTAAAAAAAAACTACAAATCAATACAAAAGAACAATTAATAGATTTGATTGAAGCTTATGGTTTGGGCAAGCACTACAAGGCACACAGTAATCTGCTTAAAATTGAAAATACAATCACCAATCATGAGTCAAGAAGTCAGTTAAGTAGTAAAGAATATATTCTCTACTACAAAGATCATTATAACAAAATGATCTTTCTTGAGCTTTTAAAGCGCCATTTGAATCTTTTAAATATTAAAATACGTCTAAAATCCTACGAACTTAACCATGAAAAATCTATCGAAACACAAAATTTCAATTTTTCTCTGGTTTTAGACAATGCCGTTAATGAAAATGAAAAAAAACCTATATTGATTTGTGATCTAAATGATTTAACTGCAGATAAGAGCAATACAGGAATTGTCAATTTAAGAGATTTTACACGTTATTTTGATTTTTTATTTGTATTGGCTGACCGATTAAATGCTAATGCCAATCTACAGCTTATAAAAAATACAATAGAAAACGACCTCTTAAATACAATCGAATTATCTAAACAGCTTCAACCATCACACACCCACACACTATTAAGCATCTTCAAAACAAACAAAAAACTATTGCTGATAATATTCGTTGTTTCTGGACTGTTCGCCATAGCCTACATTTTTTTAAAAATATTAGCTTTTGAACGAGCCCNNTTCATTATGCTGTATTAATAGGTTTGGCAGGATCTGGCAAAACAACTTTGGCATCAACTTATGCCCAACGGTATGATGGGGAAATTGCCTATCAGATGAATGCTCAATCTTGTGAAACGCTTAAACAGTCTTATATGCAACTTGCTTATGAGCTTGCCAAAACACCTGAAGAAAAAGAGCTGCTTATATTTATTGGAAATATTCAAAACCAACAAAATTTTATCAAGCAACTATTAAATTTTATACAGATGCATCTTAAAAAATCAAAAGACTGGCTTCTTATTTTTGACAATGTTACCTCGCTTAATAGCATAGCTGACATGCTGCCAAGTGACGTGAAAATTTGGGGAAAGGGAAAAGTTATTCTAACAACAAATAATTCTAATCTTAAGCAGTCTAATTTAATTGATCCTAATCAATGCATAGAAGTGGAAGAACTCTCAATAAAAGATTCCTTAGATCTGTTTTGTAAGATTTTATATTCTTCTTCTTTTGCACTTCTTCAAAAACAACAACAAGAAGAGATAGAATTTTTTATAAAAAAAATTCCAAATTTTCCATTAGATATAGCCCTAGCCGCATATTACGTTAAGCAAACAAATGCAAATTTCAACCAATATCTAAAAAATATTTATATCGGTGAACATCATCTTTCTAGAATTCGCGATCAAATTATCAGTGACAATACACTTTATGCTTTATCAAGACAACAACTCTTAGAAAATTCCTTTAATCAAATCTTATTAGTTGATAGTAAATTTAAGGATATTTTATTTTTTGTATCCCTGTTTAATTTTAAAGGGATACCTAAAAATTTATTAACCTTCTATTTTGATGAAGATACAATCAATTATTTTATTCTTACATTAAAAAAATATTCACTTTTAACGGAAGAGCTTGCTCCCAACAAAAAAGAATGCTCAAAATTTATTTCATTTCATCCCTATATTCAAAGTTATGGAAGACTCTATTTTGAAACAATCTTAGAGGCAAAAGAGTTTCAAAAATTAATAAACAAAAGTGTAATGGCTGTAAAAAAATGTTTTGATTCGCTAACACCGTATCAATACGATATATTATATGTACAATGCCTTCAGCACTTAACCTCATTTTTAGAATATATAAAAAATTCATCACATACTGACGCCATTCAAATACTGCACTATTTAATTGGAAAAATTTATTTTATAGGCACACGAGAACTGCCACTGGCAAAAGATCATTTTGAAAAAGCACTATCGTGTAAAAATATAGTGTCACTTTCTAAACTAGAACAAATAAACTTGTACAAAGATTTAGCAGACATTTGTAAAGATATGGAAGATGCAAAATACACATTGCATTATGCAAAAAAAGCCCTAAACCTTATAGAACAAGAACCCAATTCAAGTGAATTAACTTATCTAAAGGCGCACCTATATTTAGTGACATGTTTTGCAAATTTATTTTCAGATAACATATCTTTGGCAAATGAAGACTGTAATCAAGCCCTAAATTTTATTAAAAACAACAATAGTAAAAAATTCACGGAATTACGTTCTTTTCTTAGGTCACATCAAGGATGGATAAATGCCGTCACATACCTAACAAAAGCTGAGGGCGAATGCGCTCTAGTATATGCTGACGATGCACTACAAATGCTTAATAGTGAGATTTCAGTAAAAGGAAAAGTCTCTAGATTTATTATATATATGTATATCACAAATGGTGATACGTTGTGCAAACTAGGAAACTTTCAACAAGCGTTAGTTGAAAATTTTGAAAAAGCTCAGAAATATTTTGATAATAAATTAACACACTCTCCTCATATTATATCAAAAGTTTACCTTGACATCGGTTTTGGAGAATGTTGGTTACGTACTGGACAGCTGAACAAGGCCACAAAAGTGTTAAAAAATGTCATAGAAAGGGGCGAACAGCTTTTAGGAAAAAATACATCATTAATGTTTTATCCCTATGTTTTCCTGATGGAATGTTATTTAAGGCTTGGAAAGTTGGAACTGGCTACAGAACAATTAACTATCCTAATGGGGGATAGATTTAGCTGTAAAACAAAACATTCACAATTTATGGAAGGTTTATTACATTATAATGCAATGATTTTATACACAAAAAAGCAAGACATCGACACAGCAGAAAAACATCTTACGCTTTTCATTAATATAATGACTAAATTTTTAAAATGCTTTTATTCAGCAGAAGACTATATAAATTTTCAAAAAAACGATTTGCTCGCGTTAAAAACAAACAATCAAAATATTCACGCCAAATTAAAAATATGCAAAAAACTACTAAACACCGTTTATAAAAATATTGATTTTTTTGAATAATATTTAGAATATGTGCCTAAGCCTAATTCGGGATTATTTTTTAGTGTTAACGATTTATAAAGAAATAAGTAATATATTAAAGGTATGGCAATAAAAGCCTA